>USHF01000052.1 GCA_900554465.1 uncultured Collinsella sp. | reverse complement strand
GGGCGACATGTTGTTCTCCAAGGTCGACTGGGGCAAGCCCCGCCGTATCCAGGGCTGCTTTGTCTCGGATGATGAGATCAACGAGATTGTCGAGTTCGTCAAGTCGCAGAGTGAGCCAGACTACCACGAGGAGATCCTGTCTGCCGTGGCGCCCGCTTCCATGTCCATGGCGGGGGGCGGAGGCATTGTCCGCACCGGAGTAGCCGAGCCGCAAGACGATGATCCACTCATTTGGGAAGCCGCCCATATTGTGGTGGAATCGCAGCTTGGCTCCACATCTGGCCTGCAACGTCGTCTGAAGGTTGGCTATGCGCGTGCCGGGCGTATTATGGACATGCTGGAAGAAAAGGGTGTCGTCGGCCCGCCCGACGGTTCCAAGCCGCGCGAGGTCCTGTTGGACGAGGAGGGGCTTGCCGCGCTGGAATCTGTCGACGCCGAGATGGCACGTGAAGATCGTGAGTTTGGAGGATTCTGATGGCTGCACGCTTTGGTGACATGCTGCTCGAGCAGCGTCGCCGAATGGGCCTTTCCATTCAGCAGGTCGCCAACACCATCAAAATCAGGCCGCAGATCATCGAGTTTTTCGAGACCGGTAACTTTGCTTCGATGCCGCCGCGCGGCTATGCGCAGGGCATGATTTCGAGCTATGCTCGTTTTTTGGGCCTCAATCCGCGCGAGGTCGTCAATGCCTACTTTGACGACCTGATGGCATACGAACGCGAGACGTCGCAGCAGGGCGGTCGTTTTCAGGACGCCGCCGGCTACGTCAATTCGCGTTCCTCTGTCGATAACGGGCGCTTCCTGATGGTTCAGGGTGGTCGCTCAACGCGTTATGGTCAGCGTCCGCAGCAGGCTGGCTATATTACCGAGACGGGGTCCAGTGAGGAAATCCGTTCTCAGCGCGATCGTTTCCGCAGCACGCCTATGTCCGACGATCGTGCGCTTCCCGCTGCCCGCGGTGTGGTGCGCGATCCCCGTGTCGGCTACGGAGATGGCGGCTATTCCGATCGTGGCTACCGTGGTGTCTCTGCCGGTCGTGCTCTCGGCGGCTATGCGGACGCCGATGCCACGCAGGTGACGCCGCGTCTTCGCTCTCAATCACAGCCGTATGGCCAGCGCTCTTCGGCTCCGCGTGCGGGCCAGCGTGGCTATCAAGGCCGCGGTGAACTTGCGCCCCGCTCGGGTCAGCGCAGCCTTCAGGGCCAGGGTGGCTATCGCGGCCGTTCCGACAGCAATCGTGGTCGTATGCCTCAGGGAGGCGGCCGCAGCAGTTCCAGTCGTGGACGCGGCGGTTCCCGTACTCCTCAAAACAACGGTCTCGATCCGCGTATCGTCTACGCCGGCATCGGTGCCGTGGCGTTGCTGCTGATCGTGCTCATCGTGGTACTTCTGCGCGGCTGCGCATCTTCGACGCCCGAGACCACGCCCGAGACGCCCGCTGTTACCAAGACGACGACCAAGAAGTCTTCTAAGAAGACTGAAACGGTCGACGAGGACGAAGACACCGATGAGGCGACGGATGAGTCGACCGATTCGGACGCCACCAAGACGACGGCTAAAAAGGAAGAAAACGAGGTAACGAAGGTCAAGGTCTCCGTTGCCAAGGGAAAGACCGCCTGGATTGAGGTCAAGGTTGATGGCAAGTCGGTCTATGGCGCCCAGGCGACTGGCCCCTTTGAGCAGGAGTACACGCCTGAGTCCTCGATCGAGATCACCACGTCCAAGCCTTCCGATGTCACCGTTACCAAGAACGGCGAAAAGGTCCGTTACGATACCAAGACCTCGGGCGTGGCGCGTGTGACGATCACCGTTCCCAAGAAGGAGACGACTGGTTCCGAGAATGGTGAAAGTTCTGATGGTACCGACACCACCGATGGTACCGACACCACCGACGGCACCGATGCCCAGTCCACGGATGGCGCCGATACCGCAACTGACGGCCAGACGCCCACCGATTCTACCGACTATTCGTACGATAGCTACTAAGCCGCTCGTACGCGAAAGGAAACATCATGGCTAAAGATTCCAGCTTCGACGTCGTGTCCGAGGTCAACATGCAAGAGGTCGACAACGCCTTCCAGCAAACCACGCGCGAGATTTCCCAGCGCTATGACCTGAAGGATTCCGGCGCCACGATCGAGCTTTCGAAGGGCGACAAGCTCTTTACGATCAACGCCCCGGCCGACTTTGTCTCCAAGCAGATTATCGACGTGCTGAGCTCCAAGCTCATCAAGCGCGGCATCGACCTCAAGGCTGTCTCGTGGGATGCTCCGCAGGCGGCATCGGGCGGCACCGTTCGCGTGCTCGGCCATATCGTCGAGGGTATCGACCAGGCGACCGCCAAGAAGATCAACAAGGACATCAAGGACCAAAAGCTCAAGGTCAAGGTGACTATCGAGGCCGACAAGCTGCGTGTTTCCTCTGCTTCGAAGGACGCGTTGCAGACCGTGATCCAGTTCCTGCGCGACCAGGACTACGGCCAGCCGCTGCAGTTCACCAACTACCGCTAATATCATTCGAAAGGACTGCTCTCCAACATGGATACACCGTTGGGCTCCGTGCTCTACATCACCCTCGGGTGCGCTAAGAACGAGGTTGACACCGACCGCATGCGTTCTCTTTTAACCGCCGCGGGCTACGAGGAGGCATTCGACCCACAGGATGCCGATATCGCCATCGTCAATACATGCTCGTTCCTCGCCTCCGCAACGTCCGAGAGCATCGAGATCACGCTCGAGCTCGCCAACGAGGTTCAGGACGGCGTTCGTTCTTGTCCCATCGTCATGTGCGGCTGTGTGCCGTCGCGCTATGGCGACGACCTGCCTGACGAGCTGCCCGAGGTCGCTGCCTTTGTGAAGGCCGACGAGGAGGACGGCATCGTGGCGGTCATCGATGGCGTGCTGGGTGTCGAGCGTGAGATCGCTGCCTATATTCCGCAAGTCAAGCGCACTGTCGAGGGCGCCGTTGCTTACGTCAAGATTTCCGATGGCTGCAACCGCTTTTGTAGCTTCTGCATGATCCCGTATATCCGCGGTCGTTATCACTCGCGCAATGCCGAGAGCATTATCTCCGAGGTGCGCGACTTGGTTGCCGGCGGTGTGCGAGAGATCGTGCTGATCGGCCAGGACACGGGCATCTGGGGCACCGACTTTGCGGATGGTGACGTCGCCGAGGGCTCGCCGCGCAATCTGGCGCAGCTGCTGCGCGCCGTAGCCGAGGCCGTGCGTCCGCAGAACGTCTGGGTCCGTGTTCTCTACCTGCAGCCCGAGGGCATGACCGACGAGCTTATCGATACGATTCGCGATACCCCCGAGGTGCTACCCTATATCGATATTCCCGTGCAGCACTGCGACGCACGCATCCTTAAGGCCATGCGTCGCTCCGGTTCGCGCCAGGAGCTCGAGGACCTGTTCCGCGATCTGCGTGAGCGCATCCCCGACATCGTGATCCGTTCCACGGCCATGGTCGGCTTCCCGACCGAGACCGACGACGAGTTCCGCGACCTTATCGACTTTATGGACACCGTCGGCTTCGACTACACGAGCGTCTTTGCCTACTCGCAGGAGGAGGGCAGCCTGGCCGCCAAGATGGAGGGCCAGGTCGACGAAGAGGTCAAGCTCGAGCGCGCCCAGGAGGCCATGGACCTGGCCGAGTCGCTCGGTTTTGCTGCAACTGCCGCACATGTGGGCGAGCGCGCCCAGGTGATTGTCGACGGTATCGAAGAGACCGAGGACGGCGCCGAGCTGATCGGCCATGCCTGGTTCCAGGCGCCTGATTCCGATGGCGCGGTGCATCTGGATTCCAGCGAGGCATCTGTGGGCGATATTCTGACGGTCGAGTTTACCGATAGCTTCTGCTATGAGCTTATCGGCCATGTTGTGGAGTAGGAGAGCGTCGTGGCAAACGAGAGCAATAAGGAACTGACGAGTGTTTGGACGCCCGCCAACATCGTGACGTGCGTTCGCATCGTCTTTATCCCGGTGTTCATGATTGTGTCGGCGCTTTCTCACACGAGTGTTGCCGGTACAGATTGGAGCACCTTCGACGGCCCGCTCGCCGCCGCTGCCTTCATTCTGTACGTCATCCTGTCGTGCACCGATAAGGTTGACGGCTACCTGGCGCGCTCGCGCAACGAGATTACCGACTTCGGTAAATTCTTGGACCCCATCGCCGACAAGCTGCTCGTATTCTCGGCCCTGCTGCTATTCTTGGACTTTGGTGCCGTGTCGGTTTGGTCCGTGTTCATCATCTTGTTCCGTGAGCTTCTGGTGAGCGCCCTTCGCATGGTCGCGAGTGCCGCCGGCGTGGTCGTTGCCGCCGATAAGCTTGGCAAGTACAAGACGGCGACCACGATGGTCTCCATCTGCGGTTACCTGTGCGTCTTTGCGATGGCCGGCTTGCACCTTGGCCCGCTGGCGCTGACGCTCGGCATCTACTCGGTGTCGCGCTTCCTGTACGCCGTTGCCGTTGTCCTGACCGTTATCTCGGGCGCCCAGTACTTCTGGAACTGCCGCAAGATCGTCTTTTCGGTCTAGGTCCTGGTGGGTATGACGGACTCTTTTGAGCAGATTTCCGCACATAACGAGGAGCTGGCGCGTCATATTGTCGAGCGCGCGAGCGCTCGGGGCGTGACGGTTTCGACGGCTGAGTCGCTGACAGCAGGTATGATTGCCTCGACGATTGCCGATATCCCGGGCGCCTCGGCGGTGCTGCGTGGCGGTGCGGTGACCTACTGCGATGAGATCAAGCATCGCGTTTTGGGCGTTGATCAGGAGACGCTCGACCGCTATACCGCGGTGTCGCATCAGACCGCGCGCGAGATGGCGGCGGGTTCGCTGGAGCTGTACCAGAGCGATATTGCAGTGAGCGCAACGGGTTATGCCGGCCCCGGCGGCGGCACTGAGGACGATCCGGCTGGCACTTTCTATATTGGCTGGGCGTATCGCGCGGCTGATGGGGAAGTGCCGGTCGTGGACTCTGTGCGCTGCCACTATGAGGGCGACCGTTCGTGTGTTCGTGCCCATGCGGTCGCGGAGGCATTGGGACGCATTGCCCTTTTGCTCAACTCTATGGAATAGACGTGTTTTAAGGGGCCTTAGGGCCCCTTAATTGTGGAGATAGGGACCTCTGACAAATTCAGCGTTTTTGCTGGTCATAGGTTTATTTTCGCCTTCCTTGCTTATATTTGGCCCTATGTGGTCAAGCATTTGGTCAGTATTTGGTCGGCGTTTGGTTGGGTTTTGGAAAGACTGCCTGCATATGATTTATCTGAACGGTTGACCACGAACAGCCGTTCGTTTATTATCGATGCAGGTTGTTAAGAGGAGGGCTTTTCATGGCCAAGAATTCAGGTCCCGTACGTACCGTTCATGCTCGCACGACGGGTAAAGAGCGCGATGAGATGATCGCCACCACCAAGGCCGAGATCGAGAAGAAATTCGGCCAGGGTTCCATCATGAGGTATGGTGACGGCGGCCCCGAGCTTGAGGTTGAGGCCATCCCCACGGGCGCTCTGGCACTCGATGCCGCTCTGGGTATCGGCGGTGTGCCGCGCGGCCGTATCGTCGAGATTTACGGTCCTGAGTCCTCCGGTAAGACGACGCTTTCGCTCGAGATCCTGGCCGAGGCCCAGGCAATGGGTGGCGTGGTGGCATTTATCGATGCCGAGCACGCGCTCGATCCCACGTATGCCGCGCGCATTGGCGTGGATATCGACGAGGTACTGATTTCCCAGCCCGATACGGGTGAGCAGGCGCTCGAGATTGTTGACATGCTCGTGCGTTCCGGCGCCATCGATGCCATCGTCGTCGACTCCGTCGCCGCGCTGACCCCGCGTGCCGAGATCGAGGGAGAGATCGGCGATACCACGGTCGGCTTGCAAGCTCGCCTGATGAGCCAGGCGCTCCGCAAGCTTGCCGGCTCGCTGTCCAAGTCCAACACGACGTGCATCTTCATTAACCAACTGCGTGAGAAGATCGGCGTCATGTTCGGCAACCCCGAGACCACGACGGGCGGCCGCGCCCTTAAGTTTTTCTCTTCGGTGCGTATCGACATTCGCCGCATCGACAGCATTAAGCTTAAGGATGAGGTTATCGGTAACCGCGTGCGCGCCAAGGTCGTTAAGAACAAGGTGGCAGCTCCGTTCCGTTCTGCTGAGTTTGACATCATGTACGGTACGGGCATCTCTAAGGAGGGCTCGATTCTGGACATGGCTGTCGAGTGCGGCATCTGCAAGAAGATGGGCTCCTGGTTTGCCTATGGCGAGGACAAGCTCGGCAACGGTCGCGAGGCCGCCAAGGCGTTCCTGCGCGAACACCCCGATTGCGCCGACGAGATTGAGCATAAGGTCCGCCTTGCCTGCGGGCTTGAGTTTGACGACGATGCTCCATCCGAGGTCGAGCTGACCGATCAGCCTGCGCCTGAGGAGTTTGACGAGCTTTACGCCATCGATGGTTCCGCCATGCTCGATGATGACGACGAGTAGCGGTTACGCTCATGTCGTATACGGTGACCGAGGCCACGGTCGTCTTTCCCGATAAGAAGGCGGCCTCCTCGTTCTCGAGCGGGTATGCGTCCAAAAAGCCTTGCGCACATATCGATTGTGAGCTTGAGGGCGGTTTTGAGCGGTCCATTTGGATTCCCGCGCGGGTCGCGCGCCTGTATGTCAAAAACCGCCCCGATCTTCCCTGTGATTGGGACAACTTTCGTGAGGCGGTGCAGCTCGTCGAGCGTAAATGTGCACTTACCATGGTGACCGAGATGCTATCGCGACGCGACCATGCGACGGGCGAGGTCCGTGACAAGCTGGCTCGCTACGGCTTTCACCAGACCGCGATCGATTTCGCCGTCGAGCGCGCCACCGAGTATCGCTTTTTAGACGAGAACCGCTTTTGCTCGTACTTTATCGAGGAACGCAAGCGGCGCGGTTGGGGACAGCGTAAAATCGAGACCGAGCTCAAGCGCCGTCATGTCGTGCTCGATGACATTCCCGGTTATCCCGAGGACTATTTTGCCGTCGAAGACGATTTGGCGCGTGCGTCAGCCCTGCTCGCCAAGCGGCGTGTTCCAGAGACGCGCGGATTCGAAAAACTGGTTCGGTTTTTGATGGGCAAGGGCTTCTCGTATCACATCGCCGCCGATGCCGTTAAGGCACGTCTCGATGCCGAACGTGAGGAATGTGCGGTTTAGGCGTATGCGTTTTGTGGCCCTGCCGTTCACCGCGTTTTAGCCGCCGTGCTGGGGCCATTTATTTGACAGTTGTTGTGGTTCAACGTACGATAAACACTGTCATTTGCTTTGTGATATGTGCTCATCTGTGATGAGTTTGTTTATATGTTTATCTGTATCCGACCCGCATAAGCTGCGCCCATATTACTCAAATGTCGCGAGCCGTTCGTAAGGACGGTTCGCTTTGTTGTGTAGCGAATCCATAAAAAGGAGTGAGCATGCCTATCATCGCAGCGCTCGTTGGCATCGTTTTGGGTGCCATCGCCGCCATTGCCTACATGCGCACCGCCAAGCAGGGTAGTCTTCACGAGGCCGACGAAAAAATCCAGTCGGCACACGCACAGGCTGAGTCCCTGATCGGTGATGCCAAGCGTCAGGCCGAGACCCTCAAAAAAGAGGCTCTGCTCGAGGCTAAAGAGGAGATCATCAAGAACAAGCAGGCCGCCGAGGCCGAGGACAAGCAGCGTAAGAACGAGATTCGTACGCTCGAGAACCGCGTGATGCAGCGCGAGGAATCCCTTGATCGCCGCAACGACGCTCTCGACAAGCGCGAGCATCAGCTGTCCAGCCAGGCCGGTCAGGTCGAGAAGCGCTCCCGTGAGCTCGAGGAGCTCTGCGCAAAGCAGACCTCCGAGCTCGAGCGTATCGCCGACCTTACCCGCGAGGACGCCCACAAGGAGCTCCTCGATAAGGTTCGCGGCGAGGTCACCCACGAGGCCGCCACGATCATTCGCGAGTCCGAGCAGCAGGTTCGCGCCGAGTGCCACAAGACCGCCCAGGAGATTCTGTCTCTGGCGATTCAGCGCTGCGCTGCCGACCACACTGCCGAGGTCACCGTTACCTCCGTGCACATTCCCTCTGATGACCTCAAGGGCCGTATCATCGGTCGCGAGGGTCGCAACATCCGGACCTTCGAGCAGGTTTCCGGCGTCAACCTCGTGATCGACGACACGCCCGAGACCGTCGTTCTTTCGAGCTTCGACCCGGTCCGTCGTGAGACCGCCCGTGTCGCCCTCGAGAACCTCATCGCCGACGGCCGCATTCACCCTGCCCGTATCGAGGAGATGTATCACAAGGCCGCCGACCTGGTTCAGCAGCGCGTGCGCGAGGCTGGCGAGCAGGCTGCCTTCGATGCCGGCATCCACGACCTGCACCCCGAGATCGTCAAGACCCTTGGTGCCCTGCGCTACCGTACCTCGTTTGGTCAGAACGTGCTTCAGCATTCCCTCGAGGTCTCTGATCTGTGCGGCGTGATGGCTTCCGAGCTTGGCCTGGACGTTGTGACCGCCAAGCGCGCCGGCCTGCTTCATGACCTGGGCAAGGCAATCGACCACGACGTCGAGGGCCCGCATGCCGTCATCGGCGCCGAGCTTGCCCGCCGTTATGGCGAGAAGCCCGTTATCGTCCACGCTATTGAGGCTCACCATGCCGATGTCGACCCCAACACGGTGCTCGATGTCCTGGTGCAGGCCGCCGATGCTGTCTCTGCCTCTCGCCCCGGTGCCCGTCGCGAGTCTGCCGAGAACTACATCAAGCGTCTTGAGAAGCTCGAGGAGATCGCCAACTCTCATGACGGCGTCGAACGTACCTATGCCATGCAGGCCGGTCGCGAGGTCCACGTCATGGTCCAGCCAGACAAGATTTCCGATGCCCAGTCCACGGTCTGTCTCTTATACACATCTGACGCTGCCGACGACTCCTTACGTGTAGAT
>USHF01000051.1 GCA_900554465.1 uncultured Collinsella sp. | reverse complement strand
TCTACACGTAAGGAGTCGTCGGCAGCGTCAGATGTGTATAAGAGACAGCTCCATAACGTAGCCTTCGCCGATTCGGTTGCGGATGGGGTCGTGCCCCAACGCGCCGCGCAGCTTTTTGCGCAGCGACGAGATGTGCACGCGGGTCGCGTTGCTAAAGCTGTTGACGCTGCTGTCCCATACATGCTCGATAAGCTCTTCCTGGCTCACCGGCCGCCCCTGGTTAAGCATCAGGTATTCCAAGATGCCGGTCTCCTTGCGCGTGAGGGATAGGGTCTCGCCGCCCACGGAGGCGAGGCGCGCCTTGGTGTCAAAGCTCAACAATCCACAGGTTAGAACAACGTCGCTTTGCGTAAAGCGCCTGAGCGTGAGGCTGCGTATACGTGCCGCCAGCTCGTCAAGATGGAACGGCTTGGTGAGGTAGTCGTTGGCGCCCGCATCGAGCCCCGCTACCTTGTCGGAGACCTCGCCACGTGCCGAGAGCACAAGCACCTTGGTCTCACAATCAGTTGTCCTGAGTTGCCTGAGCACGGTCATGCCGTCGACATGGGGGAGATTGAGGTCGAGCACGACAAGATCAAAGGTCTCGACATCGAGTAGATCGAGGGCCTGCTGCCCGTCGTAGCAGCAGTCGACGCTATAGGCCAAGTTGCGCAGGCTGCGTGCGATCGCATCGCACAGCGCCCGCTCGTCCTCGACGACCAAGATGCGCATAACGTTCTCCTTGCATAGTCATTCACGCTTAACACGGATTTTATAGTCGGTATGGTCCAATGGGTCGCGAAACGAAAGGAGTGGTCAGATTGTTCAAAGCGATTAAGCCTGTGGCGCAGGTGGCTTTGCTGATCGTTGGGGTAGCCATGGTTGGCTTTGGAATTATGCGCGGCGAGGCAGATGCCGTGCTGGCCAAGGCAATCAGGCTGTGCTTGGAGTGTATCGGAATTGGATAAAAGAAAAAACACTGCATCGCATCTTTTGGCGAGATTCCGCGGATTGATTCAGGCGGCGGCGACGCTTGCGACCAATATTCACCTGCCTAACTTTGCCAAGGGCGGTATCTACCAGGGAGCCGGCAAAGCCGTCTGCGTGCCGGGGCTTAACTGCTACTCGTGTCCAGCGGCCTCGGGTGCGTGCCCCATCGGGTCGTTTCAGTCGGTGGTGGGATCGTCTAAGTTTAGCTTTTCGTATTACGTCACCGGAACGCTCATTCTGATCGGCGTGCTACTGGGACGTTTTGTATGCGGCTTTTTGTGTCCGTTTGGATGGCTGCAAGAGCTTCTGCATAAGATTCCCAGCAAAAAGCTCTCCACGAAAAAGCTCAAGCCGCTCACGTACATCAAGTATGCCGTGCTACTGTTTGCCGTGGTGCTACTGCCCGTCTTGGTGGTTAACGATGTGGGTATGGGCGACCCGTTCTTTTGCAAGTACATCTGCCCGCAGGGTGTGCTCGAGGGCGCGATTCCGCTGTCCATCATGAATACGGGAATCCGCTCCGCGCTGGGAAAGCTCTTTTCCTGGAAGCTCGCGATCCTCATTGCGGTTGCGGTGCTGAGCGTGCTGTTCTACCGCCCCTTCTGCAAATGGATTTGCCCCCTCGGTGCGTTTTATGCGCTCATGAACAAGGTGTCGTTGCTGGGGATTCAGGTTGACCAGTGCAAATGCGTCTCGTGCGGTAAGTGCGCCAAAGTGTGCCAGATGGACGTGGACGTTACGCGTACGCCCAACCATGCCGAGTGCATTCGTTGCGGCAAATGCGTGGGCGCATGCCCCGTCGATGCCATTAGCTTTCGCTATGGGCTGGGTGTGACGGGCGACAAACCCGCGCAGCCCGCGCAAGCCTGCGAAAACAAATAGGTATCTATATAAGTTTCGATACAACGGAGGAACCATGAAACTGTCAAAAATTGCGGCCCTGCTGATGCTGCCCGTGCTGGCGCTGACTCTCGCGGCGTGCTCTGCCCCCAAGGGCGACGCGAAGGATGCTACGAGCGGCGATGCGCAGATTGCCGAGCTCATAGCGCAAAAGCCGTCAAGTGCCGAGGAGGCGGCCGAGCTGTATCAGCAGCTGCTGCAAAAGGAAAACGAGATCTTTGCGAGCGATAACGCCCTATGGGAAAAGGTGTTCCTTGCGGCCAACAAAGACACCCCCATGATTGAGGACGGCAAGAACTACGGTGACTTCTTGCTCGATACCATCGAGGGCGCCAAGGATCAGTTTGCGGCTGACGAGCTTAAGACGCTTAAGGCCGGCGCGCAGCAGGTCAAGGAGATCGAGGACAAGCTCATGGCGCTGGAGAAGGAGTTCCCCGGATGTGGCAGCACGCCCGGCGAGGGGGAGAGCGTTGATGCCTCGACCGCGGGTATGACCAACGGCGAGAGCGGGGAGACGAAGTTCCCCAGCTTTAAGGGCAAGGACTTGGACGGCAACGATGTAAACAGCGACGAGCTGTTCTCCAAGAACAAGGTCACCGTCATGAACTTCTGGTTTACCACCTGCAAGCCGTGCGTGGGAGAGCTGGGCGATCTGGAGAAGCTCAACAAGGAGCTTGCCGAGAAGGGCGGCCAGGTCGTGGGTGTTAATTCCTTTACGCTCGATGGCAACAAAGACGCGGTGGCCGATGCCAGGGACGTGCTTTCCAAGAAGGGCGTGACGTATAAAAACATCTGGTTTAAGTCGGACAGCGAGGCCGGAAAGTTCACCTCCAACCTGTACTCGTTCCCGACCACCTACGTGATCGACCAGAACGGTAACATTGTGGGAGAGCCGATCATGGGCGGCATCAACTCCGCTGAGCAGCGCGAGGCGCTCAACAAACTGATCGATCAGGCACTCGCGAAGAGCGAACAGTAAGTCCGTGGGACAGACAACTGAAGGGGAGTCGCTGGAAACAGCGACTCTTTTTTCTGCTTCGGGGTAGCATCATGGGTATACGTCGAAAGGGCACGCAGCTTCTCGTGCATTGCCTGAGCGGTGCGCGAAGCAACCAGGCTGTGAGTTTTCTTAAGCGTTCTGGGTATGGCAGTGTCAAGAATATCGGCGGCATAAGCGGCTACACGGGAAAGGTGGTGCGTTGGCTATGAAGGTGGTTATCGTTGGAGGCGTCGCGGGCGGCGCATCGGCGGCGGCACGTTTGCGCAGACTCGACGAGCAGGCCCAAATTGTCATCTTTGAGCGCACGGGTTTTGTATCGTATGCCAACTGTGGGCTTCCGTACTACATTGGCGGCGTGATAGAAGAAGAGAGCGCATTGACGCTGCAGTCTCCCAAGGGCTTTTGGGATCGCTTTCGCATTGCGGTCAAGACGAGTCACGAGGTGTT
Organism: uncultured Collinsella sp.; assembly: GCA_900554465.1. GTDB lineage: Bacteria > Actinomycetota > Coriobacteriia > Coriobacteriales > Coriobacteriaceae > Collinsella. The sequence goes on along the minus strand of USHF01000051.1, from coordinate 5,658 downwards.
TGCCATCCATCCCGATTCGCATACGGTCGAGGTTCGCAATATGCTGACGGGCGAGGAATTTGTCGAGACGTATGACAAGCTCATCCTGTCGCCGGGTGCAAAGCCGATTCGCCCTGCGTTGCCGGGCATCGACTCGGATAAAATCTTTAGCCTACGCACCGTTGAGGACACGCTGCGTATTCACAGCTATGTTCGAGAGCGGCGACCGAGCAGTGCCGTCGTGATCGGCGGCGGCTTCATTGGCGTCGAGACGGCGGAGAATCTGTGTGAGCTGGGGCTCCAGGTGACCCTTCTACAGCGTCCCGTCCAGCTTATGAACAACCTGGATTACGACATGGCGACCCTTTTGCATACCGAGGTGCGTGAGCACGGTATCGATCTGCGCCTCAAGGCCGATGTGACAGGTTTTGAGGAAGTTGATGGCCGCGTTGTCACCCATGTTGCGGGCGATGACCCTATCGGAGCCGATATGGTGCTGCTTGCCATTGGCGTGGCACCTGAGAACCATCTGGCGCAAGAGGCGGGGCTCGAACTGGGCATCAAGGGGGCTATTGTGGTCAACGACCGCATGGAGACCTCTGCTGCCGACGTGTATGCCGTGGGCGATGCCGTGCAGGTCACGCATCAGGTGACCGGCGAGGACGCGGTCATTTCGCTCGCCGGCCCCGCCAACAAGCAGGGGCGTGTCGTCGCCGATGTCATAGCCGGCATGGACAGCTGCTACCTCGGATCGTTGGGCTCATCGGTTATCAAGGTATTCGACTTGACGGCGGCAAGCACGGGACTATCCGAAAAGGCAGCACACGCGGCGGGAATTGACTGCGACAGCGTGGTCCTGTCGCCCGGTTCGCATGCGGGTTATTATCCGGGTGCAACGCCCATGACCATGAAGGTTGTCTTCGAGAAGCAGGGATTGCGCCTGCTGGGTGCGCAAATCGTGGGCATCGATGGTGTGGACAAGCGTATCGACGTTCTGGCGACTGCCATCCAGGCAGGCATGCACGGCGATAGGCTTAAGGATTTGGACCTAGCATACGCGCCGCCGTATTCATCGGCGAAGGATCCCGTCAATTTGGCGGGCTTTATGATCGAGAACCTCAATCGCGGCATACTGGCGCAGTGGCATTGGGAGGATGAGCCCAACTTGCCACGCGATGGCAGCGTGCAGCTGCTCGATGTTCGTACGGAAGGGGAGTATGAGCGCGGGCATATCGATGGTTTCGTAAACATTCCCGTCGATGATCTGCGCAATCGCCTGGGCGAGCTCGACCGGGCCAAGCCGGTCTACGTGATTTGCCAGAGCGGCATTCGCAGCTACATTGCTTGCCGCATTTTGGCGCAGCATGGCTTTGAGTGCTTTAACTTCTCGGGCGGCTATCGCTTCTTTGCAGCCGTGACTGAGGCTCGCCACGGCAGCGCTAACGTTATGCCGTGCGGGCTCGAAAAGTAGCGCGCATTGGAATGTGACAAAGTGACAGCCTCTTTGTCGCATCGGGGATGTTATATGCGGGATGGTGCGCCATGCGGCGTGCTGTCCCGTTCGTTTTTTGGCGCGGTTCGTTACACTCCTCACTGGTATCGGCCAAAAATGAGGATAGAGTAGGACAAACGCGCCGAACGTGAACGGCGGGGGAGCGGGCGAGCGCGCCCGCGCGAGAGAGGTTGCCGTCCATGCTGGATCTCAGAGTTATTTGCAAAAGGTACGTTACGCAGTCGTTTACGCAGGTAGCGCTCGACAGCGTAAGCCTGTCTTTTCGCGATAACGAGTTCGTAGCCATTCTGGGTCCCTCGGGTTCGGGTAAAACTACGATGCTCAACGTCATCGGTGGACTCGATCATTTCGATTCGGGCGATCTGCTGATCGACGGCATCTCGACCAAGGATTTCAACGACCGCGATTGGGATGCCTATCGCAATAATCGCATCGGCTTTGTGTTCCAGAGCTATAACCTCATTCCGCATCAGAGCATTTTGGAAAACGTGGAGTTGGCGCTTACGCTCACGGGCGTGGGGCATGCCGAGCGCCGCCAACGTGCGCGCAAGGCGCTCGAGGCAGTCGGTCTGGGCGAGCACGTTGACAAGCGCCCGAGCCAGCTTTCGGGCGGGCAGATGCAGCGCGTGGCCATTGCCCGCGCCCTGATCAATGACCCCGAGATTGTGCTGGCTGACGAGCCGACCGGCGCCTTGGATTCAACGACGTCCGTCCAGGTCATGGATTTGCTCAAGGACGTTGCGCGCGACCGTCTGGTCATCATGGTCACGCACAATCCCGAGCTGGCGTACAAGTACGCCACGCGCATTGTCAACCTGGCGGACGGCAAGGTCACCGACGATTCAGATCCCTTTGATGCTGCCGAGGCCGCGCGTCGCGAGGCCAAGCCCACGCGCAAAACCTCGATGAGCTTTGTGACGGCGCTTGGGCTTTCTGCCCGAAACCTCATGACCAAGAAGGGCCGCACGGCCATGACGGCCTTTGCAGGTTCGATTGGCATTATCGGCATTGCGGCGATCCTGGCGCTCTCCAACGGCGTAAACGACTACATCAAAAAGGTCGAGGAGGACACGCTCTCGAGCTACCCGCTGACGATTTCCAAACAAGATTATGACCTGTCGTCCATGATGGGCGGGCATGGGGCTACGGATGACGATACGTCCAAGAACGAGGGCTCGTTCGACGGCAGCACTGACGGCAAGGCTCAGGGGACCGATAAGATTCCTGTGGTCACGGCCGTAAAGGATATGTTCGCAAGCGTTAAGTCCAACGACATGACGAGCTTTAAGGCATGGCTCGATGCCGGTGGCGACGGTATCAATAAAGAGGTCAATGCTATCCAGTACGGCTATGGTGTGACGCCGGTTGTCTATCGTGCGGGCAAGGGCGATGAGAAACCTGTCCGGCTGGTGCCCAACGCTATGACCGAGGCCATGAGCGGAGGCGCGAGCTCGGCGGCAACGGTGAGCATGGATTCCATGGGGACCTCGGTCTTTAACGAGATGATTGACGACCAGAGCCTGCTCGACAGCCAGTACGATGTCGTTGCCGGCCATTGGCCTACGTCTGCCAACGAGGCCGTGATGGTGCTTTCGAGCCGCGGCACGGTGGGTGACTACACGCTCTATAGCATCGGCGCGCTGGATATCGATGAGCTCAACGACCTGGTTAACAGTGCCATGACGGCCGACGGCAAGGTCGAGACGCCCAAGGCCGGCACCGACTTTACCTACGACGATGCGCTGTCCACGACGTTTAAGGTGCTGTCGCCGTCCGATGCCTATCGCAAAAACGAAGAGACCGGCATGTGGACTGACATGTCTGGCGATGCCGACTTTATGGCGGCCAAGGTTGCCGACGGTATTGACGTGCGCATTGTGGGCGTGGTGCGACCCAACGAGGCGGCAAACGCGAGCGCATTGTCCCCGGGCATTGCCTATACGCATGCGCTGACTCGCCAGCTTATGGAGCGTGCTGCCGATTCGCAGATTGTGCAGGAGCAGCTTGCCTACCCCGAGACGGATGTCTTTACGGGCAAAACCTTCGACGAGCTGCAGGGCGAAGCCAAGCAGGGCGTGGATTTGGGCAGTATGTTCAGCGTAGACGAGGCGGCACTGAAGAGCGCGTTCTCTCTCGATTCGTCTGCGCTCTCGGGTGCGGCCGGCGGCATGGACCTTTCTAGCCTTGATTTGTCCGGGCTGGATATTGACCTTTCGGGTGTTGGGCGAGACATCGACTTCGGTGACATCATGGCCAAGGCGCCGGCCCCGGATTTCTCGGGCATCTTTGACGGTCTGGAGCTCACGCCCGAGCAAATGCAGCAGGTGGGAACGCTTGCCAATCAGCTGTTTGAGGGCTTTATGCAGTCCGATCAGTTTAAGGCGCTGTCGCCCGAAGATCTTAAGGATGCGTCAAAGCTTGCTGCCGCATTCTCGGCGTATCTTGAGAATGATGCCGCGGCCCAGCAATACCTGGCTCAGCTCAGGGCACTCGGCGGCGATGCCCTGGCCGAGCGTCTGCAGCAGGTGATGGGCGACTATGTGCAAAAGCAGCTGGCTCCGTATTTGCAGCAGTCTATGGATCAGGTGATGAAGGCGGTCAGCGAGCAGATTGCGACGACGGTATCAACCCAGCTCAAGGCGGGTGCGGCAGGGCTCATGGACCAAATGGCGACGCAGATGTCTTCGAGTTTTGCCAACTTGGCGAGCGCCATGCGCGTGGATGCAAACGCCTTTGCTCGCGCTATCCACTTTAGCATGGACGCTGAGGACCTGAGTTCGCTCATGATGAGCTATGCCAAGGCGTCAAAGCTCACCTACGAAAACAATCTGGCCACGTTGGGCTATGCGGACGAGGCGGACCCCATCTCGGTCAAGATTTTCCCGCGCGACTTTGAGGCCAAGGAGCGCGTGCTCGATCACATCGATGCGTACAACAAGCAGGTCAAAGCCGCCGGCCATGATGAACAGGCGATCTCGTACACCGACTACATGGGTATCATCATGGGTTCGGTGACCGACATCGTGAACACCATCAGCTTGGTGCTCATCGCATTCGTGAGTATCAGTTTGGTGGTGAGCTCCATCATGATCGGCATCATCACCTACATCAGCGTGCTGGAGCGCAAAAAGGAGATTGGCATCCTGCGCGCGATTGGCGCGTCAAAGCGCAACGTGGCCAACGTATTTAATGCCGAGACCTTTATCGAAGGTCTCATTGCCGGCGTCTTTGCCATTGTCGTCGTGGTGGCTGTGAGCCTTCCGGTTAATGCCTGGGCGCTTGCGGCCAAGCAGGTACCCAATCTGATGAGCCTGCCCGTGCAGGATGCGCTGGTGCTTATTGCAGTTTCGGTGCTGCTGACGGTCGTTGCCGGCCTGCTGCCGGCCCGCAGCGCATCCAAGAAAGACCCTGTGGAAGCCCTACGCTCCGAATAATGTGACAAAGGGACAGTCCCTTTGTCACATTGGATGAAAAGGCGCGGGAAGGGGGTGGCCCCTTCCCGCGCCTTCTAGTTTGTTTTGCCCATCAGCGTAATACGGACGCTTGGATGGGTGTACTCGTCAAACTCGTCCTCGGGATCCGTATCAAACGAGTAATACGTTTTGATGAGGTCGTCACTCGTCCTGATAGAGATTCTCTCGTAGAGTGAGCCGTTCAAAAATGCCTGCCTAAACTCTTCGGGGAGTTTCTGCGGTGCCAAGAGCTCGGGGCTCACCGTCTTGACGTCAACGGTTTGAACGGCAGAGGAAAGCTCGTCAAGCTCGCGTTCGATGCGGGCAAGGTTATCCTCGAGGCTCGCGCTGGGGTCGACCTCTGCCGCGTAGCTCACTTCCTTGAGCGTCCCCTTGTTGTCAAAGTCCAGATACGTATAGGTCTTCTGGGCGTCGGAGTCGCCTTCGTGCAGATAGCCGCGGACATGATAGCCGTAATCTTGATATCGCTCGTAGGGATCATCGGCGGACACGTGCTCGCATGCGGGCTCTAATGCCTTGCGAGCGATGGCGATCTGCTCGGCCGCGGCCGCTGCGTTCTGTTGCATCTCGATGTTTCCCTGCGCCAGCTGCGGGATATAGGCACCGCACACGATCGCGAGGGGCAGCGCCACAAGCGCGACGATCCACTTTTTTGCACGGGGGATAGGCACGCCACAGGCCTCTGCCATGGCC
>USHF01000050.1 GCA_900554465.1 uncultured Collinsella sp. | reverse complement strand
CCCAAATCTTTCCGCAGGACGGAAGGATCCCGCCGCGCGAAGCGCACGGCGGGATCCTGACATGTCCGAGGGCGATTTGGGAGGTAAGCCCTGGGGCCTCCGATGAGAGCAGTTTCGGCCGAGGCTATTCGTCGCCGAAGCTGATGCCCAACGCCTTGGCTTCGCGCACCAGGTCGCTCTGGGGATCGACGTACTTGAGCTTGCCGGCGACATCCTCGAGCGGCATGTGGCACATCTTGCCGTCGCGCAGGGCAATCATGTAGCCAAACTCGCCGCGCAGGCATCCCAGTGCTGCCTCGACGCCGCACTGGGTCGCAAAGATGCGGTCCTGGGCGTCGGGCTGGCCGCCGCGCTGCGTGTGACCGGGGATGGCGACGCGGGTCTCGCGACCGGTCTTGGCCTCGATCTCCTTGGCGATGTCGTACACGATTGACGGGCTCGTGCGCTCGGCGAGCTTCTTCTTGTACTCCTTCTTGGACAGTGCCGCGTCCTCCTTGGAGATGGCGCCCTCGGCGACGGCTACGATGGTAAAGCGGCTGCCGGTCTCCATGCGATGCTCGATGGTCTTGATGACGTTATCCATGTCGTAGGGGATCTCGGGAATCAGGATGACGTCCGCGCCGCCCGCGACGCCGGCATACAGCGGAATCCAACCGACCTTGTGGCCCATGATCTCGATGACAAACACGCGGCCGTGACTCGAGGCAGTGGTGTGGATGTCGTCGATGCACTTGGTGGCGACGTCGATGGCGCTCGTAAAGCCAAACGTCAGCTCGGTGCCCCAGGTGTCGTTATCGATGGTCTTGGGCAGGGCGATAACGTTGAGGCCCTCTTCGCGCAGGCGGTTGGCGGTCTTGGTGGAGCCGTTACCGCCCAGCATAAACAGGCAGTCGAGCTGCAGCTTATGATAGGTGTGGACCATTGCGGGCACCTTCTCGACGCCGTCGGCCTCGGGAATGTCCAGGCGCTTGAACGGCGTGCGGCTCGTGCCCAGGATGGTGCCGCCGCGGGTGAGGATGCCGCTAAAATCGGCGGGCGTCATGACGCGGAACCTGCTGTAGATAAGGCCCTGGTAGCCGTCCTCAAAACCATAGATCTCAATAGGCTCTTCGCTATTGGTCATAAGCGTTTTGACAATGCCGCGCATGGTGGCGTTGAGCGCTTGACAGTCGCCGCCACTGGTAAGAAGACCGATCCTAAGCATGATGAATCCTTCCGGGCAAGTTATAACATGCGCATAAGTTTACCCCCGCACACTGTTGATACGGGGGTAAAACGTGTTAGCTCAAGCGTATAGAAATGTAAACAACGCCAGGCGAGCGTAAAGTCGACGGGCCTGGCTCCTTACAGTGCGAATGCGTCGATGTCGCCCCAGTGGCGGCGCAGCGTGATGGCGGCAGCAGGCTCGGTGTTGTCAAAGACGACCGACCACTGCGTGTTGCTGGTGATGTCTTCCGGATTGGGCTCTTGCGCTGCAGCGCGTAGGGCCTTCCAAGCGACTGCCTCGTCTTGGGCGCCGGTATGGGCGTCGAGGACATCGGCGATTGCGGCGGCGCGCTCTTTACCATGGCCTAGCTCGCCATTCTTTTGGTTAGGCAGCACTTCGTCGCCATAGCAGGCGTAGAAGTTCGTAACCTGGGTTACAGGAGTCGCTTTGAAAGCGCGGTCCGGATCGCGCGGATCCCACTCTACTACGCGCGCGTCACCGGCGGCGTCGTTTATAAAGAAGTGGTAATCGCGTCCTGCCATGGCGTGCATGTCGTAGGCGGAAAGCAGGTCGACAGCTTCTTGCGTGGTGGCGGCACGGTCGAGCACCAGACGGATGGCGAGCGAGGTATTGATGACGGGGCGCTGCGTGTCCTGGTCACAGGGTTTGGAATCCAGGGTGAGCACGGCAATGGACACGCCACATTCGTTGACGCCGTCGAGCTGGGCAAACGGGCCCATGAGTGCGGCGGCGCGTCCGGCGACGGAGTCAAGCGGAGTGTTATCGCCCAGGTTGTTAAGGGCGGCAAACCCGATGGAGGCATAGCCGCCGCGTGGGTGATTGCGCACCAGCAGCGCCGAGGTGCCGTCCTTAAAGTCGTAATTGCGACCGGTACGCACGCGGCCTTCGGCATCTACGGCGACAAAAGCGCTGCAGGCAAACTGGGGCGCCTGGACATGTGCCGGCACACCGGGCAGCACCTGCGCCACCACGGCATCGATGTAGGCCTGGTCGTCGCGTACGCCGGCGGCGATGATGCGATCAAGATCGTAGTCGTAGGCGATGTCGATTGCGTACAGGTCATAGCCATCCGCGTAGCCGGTCAAGCGTTTGAGCGACGCGGCGGACTTGATTTGCTTGTGATAAACGATACCGGTGGCAGCGGCAAGGCCGACGGCGACACCCGCGACACCGCAGGCGATGGCAATGTTACGTGGCTTCATGACGGCTCCTCTCGTCCTGTTAGCGCAATTGTCGCAAAAGGAGCGCGGGCATGATGGCTCAACTTGGTGAGCGGCGCGGAATTAAGCACGGAATGAAGAGTGCGGCGCTGGCGTGGCGGGGTATGCTGGAGGGGACCATCAACCCAGCGAAAGGGGAGAGCATGACGGATCAGGAAACGATCGAGCGCGTGCACGTGACGGCCGACGATATCGAGGCCTCCAACGACCTTATCGACTTTATCGAGGCATGCCCCAGCATGTTCCATACGGCAGCGACCATTATGGCCGAACTCGACGAGGCGGGCTTTACCTACCTGCCCGAGAACGCAGCGTGGGACATCGAGCCGGGCGGGCGTTATTACACGCAGCGCAACACCTCGAGCGTCGTTGCCTTTAAGGTGGGCGAAGACCTGGCCGCTACGTGGGGCGAGGACGGCGTTGCCGGCGACTATCATTTTCAACTCACGGCGTCACACAGCGATTCGCCGACGTTTAAGGTTAAGGCCGTGCCCGAGCTCGACGGCGCGGGCGAGACGCTGCGCCTGAACACCGAGGCCTACGGCGGCATGATCGACTACACCTGGTTCGATCGCCCGCTGGCACTTGCGGGCCGCGTGCTGGTGCGCGAGGGCGACCGTATCGAGAGCCGCTTGCTCGCTACCGAGCGCGAAGTTGCCATTATCCCGAGCCTTGCCATCCATATGAATCGTGGCGTTAACGAGGGCTTTGCGCCCAACCGGGCTGTCGACCTGTGCCCGCTCATCAGCGCCGGCGACCTTAAGCAGGGAGATTTTGACGCCCTGATCGCCGACGAACTGGACGTTGAGCCCGAGCAAATTTTGGGTCGCGACCTGTTCCTGGTCAATCGTCAGGATGCACGCATTTGGGGCTGGGCCGACGAGTTTATCTCGACGCCCAAGCTCGACGACCTGGCCTGCGCCTACACCTCGCTGCAGGCATTTTTGGGTGCCGAGAATGCGCACGACGTTTCGATCTTTTGCTGCTTTGATAACGAGGAGGTTGGCTCCGAGACCAAGCAGGGCGCCATGTCGACGTTCTTGGCCGACGCGCTGCGCCGCATCAACGGGTCGCTGGGCTTCGATGACGAGTCGTACCACCGCGCACTTGCCGCTTCGATGCTCGTGAGCTGCGACAACGCGCATGCCGTGCACCCCAACCACGCCGAGAAGTGCGACGCCCGCAACCAGGTTGTGCTTAACGGCGGCATCGTCATCAAGGAGGCCGCCAACCAGCACTACTGCACCGACGCCTTTAGCCGCGCGGTGTTCCAGGCCATTTGCGATGACGCCGACGTGCCCACGCAGGCCTTTGCCAACAAGAGCGATATGGCCGGCGGTTCTACCCTGGGCAATCTGTCCAATATGCAGGCGAGCATGCATGCCGTGGACGTGGGCCTGCCGCAGCTTGCCATGCACTCGAGCTACGAGACCGGCGGCGTGCGCGACGTAATGTACGCCATCCGCGCCCTCACCGCCTTCTACGAGCGTGACCTGACCATCAACGGCGCCGAAAGCGTGGAACTCTAAAACCTGCCAAAAAGGGACAGGTTTATTTTGGCAGGTTTTATCTGGGCGAATGCAAAGGGTGAAACCGAACTAGATCTGCGATACGTGGCCGCCGAGGTGCAGTGCGCCTCGGCGGCTTTTTGTGTACAGAGTACGGCTAATGCTTATAAATGCTATACATGCTTTACGTATCTACCATAGAGCTTTATGATATTTTGAAGTATTAAGGAGGGGTCATGACCACAACAGCCGCTCAGATCAACGTACGTCTCGATGCCGATCTTAAAAGGAGTGGGGACGCCGCTCTCTCCAAGGCCGGTATGACGCCGAGCCAAGCGGTGCGAGCGCTCTGGCAGCTTGCAGCATCGCTGGCCGATCGCCCCGGTGCGCTCGAGGATATCCTGCTGCCCAGTCGTGCCCGGGCGGAACAGCGCGAGCGCGAAAAGGCCGCCAAACGTAAGCTCGAGCTTATGGATCAGGGGTCGAAGCTGTTCGCTGCCGCTTGCTGTGAGTCGGGAATCGATATGGTCAAGGCTCAGCCATCGGACGACGAAGAGCTCAAACGGAATGCCTATGCGGATCGCTATGGCGAGGAGATGAGCTGGCTCTATGAGTGAGACTCCAAAGCGCATCTTGGTTGACACCAACGTGTGGCTCGATTACTTCATTCCCTCACGACGTGGTCGTTCGGTGGCGATTGAGTTTTTACGCGATGCATGCACGGCGCAGGTTGATTTGCTGTATGCGGCGACATCGTCCAAAGACCTGTTTTATTTGATTTCAAGCGAACATAAGGCATGGTATCGGCGAGAGCACGGTTCGCTTTCCCAGTATGCCGCTACGGTAGCGACTTCGCTTGCATGGGATTGTCTTAGCGTGCTGTCGCAGCTTGCCACGCCAGTGCCCTGTGACCTGAGCGACATCTGGATGGCGAGCAGACAGCGTGAGCTCCATAGCGATTACGAAGACGATTTAATCATTGCGGCAGCGATACGCGCTCAGGCGGATCTACTGGTCACCAACGATGTCAAACTCTGTTCACACGCACCCGTCGCAGCAATGAACGTCGAAAACGCAAGAAAGTACTTGGCAACGCTCAAATAGCTCTAGACCTCACTGGCCGAACAAAAGTCAGCGAGGGCCCACAGATAGAGCCAACGCCAGCCAGACCCCGCAGGTTGAACAAAAGTCAGCGAGAGCCCGTCTGGTCGAGCAAGGTGCCTTGAAAGAGGAGGGCATTGGCCTTCTGGCCATGCCCGACGATTGAAAGGCAGATTGCCGTCCAGACGGGCTCGCAGCGTCGAGTGGTCCGCCGTTCGTTAGAACGGCGGAACCCTAATGTTCGATCCAGCAGCGCAGGGTCTCGCCGGCCTGCAGGTGACGCAGATTCTCCGCGGCGATGTCGACGACGTTGTTGAGCGTGGCTGCCAGGTGGAACCAGCCGGAGACGTGCGGCGTGATGAGCATGTTGGGCGCATCCCACAGGGGGCTTGTCGCGGGCAGCGGTTCGGGGTCGGTGACGTCGACCGCGGCGCCGGCGAGATGTCCCGACTCCAGAACGGCAACCAAGTCATCGGTGACCACAAGGTCGCCGCGGCCGCCGTTGGCAAAGAAGGCACCTGGTTTCATCGCGGCAAAGAACTCGGCGTTCGCCAGACCGCGGGTCTCGGGCGTGCTCGGCATAAAGGATGCGACGATGTCGGCCTCTGCCAGGCGCTCAGGTAGGGCGTCCATGCCGTCCATGTCCTCAAACACAATGGGGTAGACGAGTGGATGGCGCTTGATGCCGCGGACGTGCGCGCCCATGCCGCGGCAGAGCGTGGCAAAGTGACCGCCGATATCGCCCGCGCCCAGCACCAGCACGTTGGCGTTTTTGAGCGAGGTAACTGGCCCCAAATCCTCCCAGCGATGTTCGCGCTGCAAGTCGTGATAGCCGGGCAGGCGCTTCATCATGGAAAGGACCATGGCAAACATGTGCTCGCTCACGGCCTGGCCGTAGGCGCCCACCGAGCAAGACAGTTTGGCGTCGGCTGGCACGGTGCCGGCGGCCAAGTAATCGTCATAGCCCGCGGTCTGTAGTTGCAGCAGCTGGAGGTGCTCGCATGCGGTAAGTAGGGCAGGGTCTATGTTGCCCAAGATCACGTCGGCGTTGGCGACTTGTTCGCGCGTGATAGCGTCGGCGCTCGTGTAGATAAAGTCCTCGCCCGGAGCGCTCGACTCAAGAATTGCGCGATGGTGGTCGTTGACGGGCAGCAAAACCAAGACGTTCACAAGTAGTCCTTTCCGCTTGACCCGCCAAAAAGGGACAGGTTTATTTTGGCGGGTTTTATCAGGCAAAACGTTCAAACAAAAACGCCGGATGCTAGACGAGCGTGCCCGTCAGCATCCGGCGCATCCACGGCTACCAGCTCAGCAGCTCGTAGCCGTCCTCGGTCACTACGAGCTGTACCTCGCACTGGGCCGAATCGCTGCCGTCCTTGGTGCGCACACACCAGCCGTCGCCCTTGCTAATCTTGATGTCGGGCGCTCCGGCATTGACCATGGGCTCGATGGTAAAGACCATGCCCGGAGCCATGATGGTGTCCACATCGGGCGCCTCGGTGGTAAAGCCTACAAACGGGTCCTCGTGGAACTCCTTGCCAATGCCGTGTCCGCCGTACTCGCGCACCGCGCTAAAACCGGCGTCCTCGACCGTCTTTTGCACGGCCTCGGCCATCACGGACAGCGGTAGCCATGGCTTGACGGCGGCTAGACCCGCTTCCACGCTGGCGCGAGTGACGTCGACCAGACGCTGGCGCTCGGCAGAGACCTTGCCGATGCAGAACATGCGGCTCGAATCGCTAAAGTAGCCGTCCAAGATCGTGGAACAATCGACGTTGATGATGTCGCCCTCGTGCAGCACGTCCGTATCGCAGGGGATGCCGTGACAGACCACGTCGTTGATCGAGGTGCACACGCTCTTGGGGTAGCCCTCATAGTTGAGGTCAGCCGGCGTGCCACCGTGTTCGATGGTGTAGTCGTAGATCATCTGGTCGATCTGGTTGGTGGTCATGCCCGCGGCGATGTGCTCGCCTACGTAGTCGAGCACGCCCACGTTGATGGCGGCCGAGCGCTTGATGCCCTCGATGTCGGCGGGTGTCTTGTAGAGCGTGCGGGGCAGAACCTCCCAGCCCTCTTCCCACAAGCGCTCGAGGCGCTCATCAAAGGCGCTATGGCATTTCTTGTATTTCTTGCCGCTGCCGCACCAGCAAGCGTCGTTGCGGCCGGGCACGGGTCCATTGTCAAACATGGCTAACTTCCTTTCATTCGCAGCTAGTATAGCCCACTCACAGGGCAGCTGCGCGCTAGTAGCTCACCTGGCAGGGAATGCCGAGGGCTTGGACGCGCGCGGCAATGGCGTCGAGCACCTCGGGCGCCGCTTTAGCAAGGCCGGCGACCGGTGTCTCGCGCGCCACCGTGTAGATGGTCGCTTCTTGCGGGCGAATGCGCTCAAGCGCCACGAGCCAGGGGGCAACGTACTCCTCGCCGGTGTTGTCGATGGGCTTGCCCTGATACTCACCGGTCAAAAAGATCGTCTGGATAATAACGTGACCGTCAAAGCTTTCGAACGTCTCAATCTGGTGCTCGACGTCGTAGGGGCCAACAGGCTGGTCGAGCAGCTGGATAAACGCCGGGTCGACGGTATCGAGCTTAAGAATGTTGTCGTCGACCATCATGAGCGCATCGTGTACCTGGGGACGGTCGGCGCGTGTGCCGTTGGAGAGCACGGCGATCTTGGAGTTTGGGGCAAGCTCGTCGCGCAGCGCGACGGCGCCGGCGATGGCCTGCGGAAACTCCGGCGCGGCGGTGGGCTCGCCGTTGCCTGCGAAGGTGATCACATCGGGGAGCTCGCCCTCGGCTGCCATCTCGCGCAGCTTTGCCTCGAGCGCGTCGAGCACCACGGCAGCCGTGTTATACGGCTCGTGGCAGGGGCGCTCGGCATTGAGGCCGTTTTCGCAGTAAATGCAGTCGAACGTGCAGATTTTGCCGCTGGCCGGCATCATGTTGACGCCGAGCGAGAGACCAAGGCGACGGCTGCGAACGGGCCCAAAGATGGGGCTGGCATTCAAAAACGTAGACATAGACATATGCTCCTCAAGACAATTGTGCCTAAGCATAGCATCGGCTCCGAAGCAAGGTGCGGGCTCTTGCTTTAAAAGTTTCGTTTTTTCACGTCGCTCATTATGCCGTGCCATGAAAAGCCTCAGGTCGGGTACAGTTAATCTGTTAACAAAGCGTAAAGCAATGCGGGTCTATCCAACCGTACTGACGGGCAACTGGATGGGCATTGACGATGGGAACACAGTATGGATTTTACGGTTGAGAATGCGGGCACCACGATCGCCTGTCGCGAGTATGCCGGTCCGGTTGTATCGTCCGATACGCCCGCCTTGGTGTGCGTGCACGGCGCCTGCGTCGACGGCGTCTTCTTTGACGCCATCGCCCGCGAGCTCGCCTGTGACTACCGCGTCATTGCCTACGATCGCCGCGGTTGCGGCGAGAGCGGCGACGCTGCAGACGGACGCTACGACCTCGCCGCCCAAGCCGCCGACCTGCAGGCCGTTATTGAGCATATCGGCGCTCCGGCAAACGTGCTCGCGCACAGTGCCGGTACGCTGGTGACCCTGGAGCTTCTCCGTGCAAACCCCGCCATAATCTCGCGTGCGATTCTGCATGAACCCGCCGTGACGGATGATGGTGCCGGCCTGGGCGCGGCCCCAGTTTTGCTCGAGATGATCGCCGCGGGAAAGGTCTCCAGGGCATTACGGGCCTTCCTGGGCGCCATCGGCGATTCGGACCCTGAGGCCCCCAAGTTAACCGAGGCAGAAGCCAAGTATGCCCTGCGCAACGGCCGCAGTTTCATGGCGAACGAATACGGGATTACTATGACCCGCGTTCCCGATTGGAATAGCGTTCGCGCGTCAAAAACGGTGGCCGCCGTGCTCCTGGGCGAGCTCTGTCTCTTATACACATCTCCGAGCC
>USHF01000049.1 GCA_900554465.1 uncultured Collinsella sp. | reverse complement strand
TCAGTTACACGCGGCGACGCTTCTTGGGGCGGCAGCCGTTGTGCGGAATGGGGGTCTTGTCCTGGATGCTCGAGACCTCGAGGCCAGCAGCCTGGAGGGAGCGAATGGCGGTCTCACGACCGGAGCCGGGGCCCTTGACGAAGACGGAAACCTTCTTCATACCGTGCTCCATGGCCTGCTTGGCAGCAGCCTCGGCAGCCATCTGGGCAGCGAACGGCGTGGACTTACGGGAGCCCTTGAAGCCCACCTGGCCAGCCGACTTCCAGGAAATGACGTTGCCCTGGGGATCGGTGATCGAAACGATCGTGTTGTTGAACGTAGAACGAATGTGAGCCTGGCCCACGGAAATGTTCTTACGGTCCGCGCGCTTCAGACGGGCAGCGCGAACGTTCTTCTTAGCAGTAGCCATCTATCTAGCGCTCCTTATTTCTTCTTCTTAGCACCGATCTGACGCTTCGGGCCCTTGCGGGTACGAGCGTTAGTGTGGGTGCGCTGGCCGCGGACCGGGAGGCCCTTGCGGTGACGAAGGCCGCGGTTGCAGCCGATGTCCATAAGGCGCTTGACGTTCTGGTTGCGCTCACGGCGGAGGTCGCCCTCAACCATGATCTGGTTCTTATCGATATAATCACGGATGGCGTTAACCTCATCCTCGGTGAGGTCCTTAACACGCGTATCCACGTTAACGTTGCACTCGACGCAGATCTTCGTCGCAGTGGTGCGGCCGATGCCGTAAATGTAGGTCAGACCGATCTCAACGCGCTTCTCACGCGGGAGGTCGACACCATTAATACGGGCCAACGTAGTCTCCTCTCTTAACCCTGACGCTGCTTATGACGGGGGTTCTCGCAAATGACGAGGACCTTGCCATGGCGCCTAATGATTTTGCACTTATCGCACATCTTCTTGACCGAAGGACGTACCTTCATCGTTCTTCCTTTCGGTAGCGCTCAAACTACTTCCCTACTATCTACTCGCCCAGCCGCAGGCGTTTAAAACTATGGCTGGTCTTCACACACAATCCGACCGTAGGTTGAGCTAAGCCTGCAGCCGGAAATGGAGTGCGTGTATGCGTGCCGCTATTTGTAGCGATAGGTGATGCGCCCGCGGGTCAGGTCGTACGGGGAAAGCTCCACGACAACCCTGTCACCGGGGAGAATACGGATGTAATTCATTCGGATCTTGCCAGAAATGTTGCACAGAACCGAATGACCGTTCTCGAGCTCGACCTTAAACATGGCGTTGGGCAGCGGTTCCTTTACCGTACCCTCGAGCTCAATTGCGTCTTCCTTCTTCACAAGCAATCATCTTTCTCTAGAAAACGACAGCGATTGAGTATTCTACAATACGCATGCACGTATCGTAATATCTTCGTAATGGCTCCACAACTAAGCGGAACTTGTTACTTTACAGAAATGTAGATGCCGACGTATTTGAACGGGACCCCTACATTTCACCGCCCTGCAAGGAACACCAAGCACCTTGGGCATCCGTGGTGAGAATCACCGGTCCGTCATTGGTAATGGCGACGGTGTTCTCGTAGTGCGCGGCGGGCAGGTGGTCGTTGGTCGTGACGATCCAACCGTCGGAGCCCGTGCTCACATGGTTGGAACCCATCGTAACCATCGGCTCGATGGCAATGACCATGCCAGCCTGGAGGCGAACGCCTCTCCCCTTCTTTCCATAGTTAGGAACGTTGGGGTCCTCGTGCATCACACGGCCAATGCCATGGCCCACATAGTCGCGAAGCACGCCGTAACCGTGAGACTCGGCGAGAGACTGAACGGCATAACCGACGTCCCCGATATGGTTACCGGGAATAGCCTGCTCGATGGCAGCCTTAAGGCAATCGCGCGTGACCTCGCACAGGGCCTTGGCCTCGGGCGTAGGGGTGCCGACGAAAAACGTCCAAGCGTTATCGCCAACCCAACCGTCGACAACGGCTCCCGTATCGATGGAGATGATATCGCCATCGCGCAGGATCATGTCGGGGTTGGGAATACCGTGGACCACGGCATCGTTAATCGATGCGCAAATGGTACCGGGGAACCCGCCGTAACCCTTAAAGGCCGGGGTGCCGCCATGCATACGGATAATCTGCTCCGCGAGCTGATCGAGCTCAAAGGTCGAAACACCAGGGCGCACCATGGCTCCAACGTGGCGGAGCGCCATCTTAGATAGCGCTCCTGCCTTCTTCATCTGCTCGATTTGCGTTGCAGACTTAATCTTGATCATAGACCAAGAGCCTCTTTGACATCCCCGTACACGGTCTCGCGAGCCTGGTCACCGTTGACCGACTTGAGCAGACCCTGGCCACGATAGTAGTCGACGAGCGGGCTCGTGGACTTCTCGTAGACGTCGAGACGGTTCTTGATGGTCTCGGGCTTGTCGTCGTCGCGCTGATACATCTCGCCGGCGCACTTGGGGCAGGTAGCATCGGCAGCGGTGCCGGTGTAACCGCAGGCGCGGCAGGTGCGACGCGAAGACAGACGATCGATGATGACCTCGGGGGCCACGTCGACCAGAAGGGCGCAGTCGATCTCGCGACCCATGGCGGAGAGCTCGGAATCGAGCGTCACAGCCTGGGCGGTGTTGCGCGGGAAGCCGTCGAGGATGAAGCCCTGCTGGGCGTCATCGGCAGCAAGGCGCTCCTTGACAAGGTCGATCACGAGCTGGTCGGGAACGAGCTCGCCAGCGTCCATGTACTTCTTAGCCTGAATACCAAGCTCGGTGCCACCCTTGACGGCAGCACGCAGCAGGTCGCCCGTGGAAATGTGAGCGACGCCAAACTCGGCGACGAGCTCCTGTGCGACGGTGCCCTTACCGGCACCCGGAGCTCCGAGCAATACGAGGTTCATGAGCAATCCTCCTCTAGCCTATTTAAAGAATCCATCGTAATCATACATCTTGATCTGGCCTTCGAGCTTATCGACCGTGTCGAGCACGACGCCGACCATGATGAGGATGGACGTGCCGCCAAATGCCTGGATCAGATGGTTACCCGTGAAGGAGAAGATGATCGAAGGCACGATGGCGATGAGCGCCAAAAAGACAGCGCTGGGAAGCGTAATCTTGTTGAGCGCGTTCTTGATGTAGGCCGCGGTAGCCCTACCCGGACGCACGCCCGGAATAAAGCCGCCCTGCTTCTTAAGGTTATCGGCCGTGTCATCGGGGTTGAACACCATGGAGGTGTAGAAGTACGCGAAGAACACGATGAGGACAACATTAAGCACCCAGTTGAGCCAACCGGTCGAAAGCGCAGAGGCAACTGCCTGAATCCAGCCGATGCCGGGGAAGAACACGGCAATCTGAGCCGGGAAGTACAGCAGCGCCGAAGCGAAGATGATCGGCACGACGCCCGCGGTGTTGACCTTGATGGGCAGGTAGGTGGTCTGTCCACCCATCATGCGACGGCCCACGACGCGCTTGGCGTAGGAGACCGGAATGCGGCGCTGGCCGCGCTCAAGGAAAACGATCAGCGGGATAACCAGCAGGATGATGGCGCAGATGATCACCATGGTGATGATGCCACCGGCATTGCCCTCGGTGCTGGAGAAGATAGCCTGCGGCAGACCGGCCATGATGTTCGCAAAGATGATCAGCGACATGCCATTGCCGATACCGCGCTGGGTGATGAGCTCACCAATCCACATGATCAGCATGGCGCCCGCAGTGAGCGTGCCGACGACCATGAGGTCGAAGATGATCTCGGGAGCGCCGGCGCCATTAAAGCTGATGCCGAAGCTCTTAAAGAGGAAGAGGTAACCCACGGAGTTGAGGATTGCCAGAGCCAGGGTGAGGTAACGCGAATACTGCGTAATCTTGGTCTGACCGACCTCGCCCTCGCGGGCAAGCTCATGCAGGGAAGGCACGACGGCCTGGAGCATCTGGAGGATGATCGAGCTGGTGATGTAAGGCATGATGCCCAGCGAAAACACCGACACATAGCTCAACGCGCCGCCAGAGAAAAGATTCAGGAGGGCCATAGCACCTGCGGCGACCGAATTGTTATCGGTCGAGAAAAGGCCCAGCATCCCCTGGAAGGGAATGCCGGGCACAGGAACGTGCGCACCAATGCGGTACACGACGAGCATAGCTATGGTAAAAAGAATCTTTTCGCGCAATTCTTTGATGCGGAAAGCATTCTTAAGACCATTTAGCACGGCAGCTCGACCTTTCCGCCAGCGGCCTCGATCTTGGCCTGCGCAGAAGCGCTGACCTTGTCGACCTTGACCGTGAACTTCTTGGTGAGCTCACCATTGCCGAGCACCTTGACGGGCTCGAACTCGCTCTTGGTGATGCGAGCGGCCTTAAGAGCGGCACCGTCGATCACAGCGCCGTCCTCGAACTTACGCTCGAGACGCTCAACGTTAACAGCGGTGTACTCGATACGACGGGGGTTGCGGAAGCCCGGAAGCTTGGGCAGGCGCATAGCCAGCGGAGTCTGGCCACCCTCGAAGCCGGCACCCTTGGTGCCACCAGAGCGGGAACCCTGGCCCTTCTGGCCGCGGCCAGAAGTGGTGCCGTGACCCGAAGAATTGCCACGGCCGACGCGCTTGCGGTTCTTAGTGGAACCGGGCGCGGGAGTAAGATCGTGAAGCTGCATTTGCTACTCCTCTACAATCTCGACAAGGTGCTTGACCTTGAAGATCATGCCGCGGACGGACTCGTTGTCAGCAATCTCGCGAACCTCGCGGATCCTGTGGAGACCGAGGGCACGGACAGTACGGACCTGGTCCTGCTTGCAACCGTTGGTGCTGCGGACCTGCTTGATCTTGATGGTGTCAGCCATGCTTAGTTCTCCTTACCGACGAACATCTCGGAGACCGTCAGGCCACGGCGAGCCGCGACGTCCTCAGGGCTGGAGAGCTCCTTGAGGCCCTCGACGGCAGCCTTGATGATGTTGAGGCCGTTGTCGGTACCGAGGGACTTGGACAGGACGTTCTTGATGCCAGCAAGCTCGAAGAGGGGACGCACAGCGCCGCCGGCGATAACGCCGGTACCCTCGACAGCGGGCTTGATGATGATGCGGCCGGCACCAAAGTGGCCGAGAACCTCGTGCGGGATGGTGCCCTGCTCGGTCACCGGCACGTGGAACATGTTCTTCTTGGCATCGAGAGACGCCTTGGAGATGGCCAGGGGCACCTCAGCGGACTTGCCCATGCCAACGCCGACGTTGCCCTTGCCGTCGCCAACGACGACGAGAGCGACGAGGCTCATGCGACGACCACCCTTGACGGTCTTCGACACGCGGTTGATGTAAACGACGCGCTCCTCGAACTCGGAGGCCTCGCGCTGCTGCTTCTGATTACGAGCCATGTGCTACATACCTCCTAGAACTCGAGACCGGCGGCACGAGCACCGTCGGCGAGGGCCTTGACGCGGCCATGGTAGATACGGCCACCACGATCGAAAGCGACCTTGGTGATGCCGGCCTCGATGGCACGCTTGCCAACGAGCTGACCGACCTTCTCCGCAGCCTCCTTGTTCGAGGTGTGGGTGCCCTTGAACTCGGCCTCGAGGGTCGAGGCAGAGACGAGCGTCAGGCTGGAGCCCTTGCTGTCGTCGATAATCTGGGCATAGATGTTGGCGTTGGTACGGGTCACGCGAAGACGCGGACGCTCGGCGGTACCCGAGACCTTGCCGCGAACACGACGCTGACGACGCTTGAGGCCTTCCAGCTTCGCCTTATGCTTGTTCATACGTAAACTCCTAAAAAGGTTGATCTTGCCAGCACCTAACGGGGTGCTGGTCTTATGCGAGTAAGTCGGTTACGACTACTTGGCGGCCTTACCCAGCTTGCGGCGGATGTGCTCGCCGACATAGTGGATACCCTTGCCCTTGTAAGGCTCGGGAGGACGATGGCCGCGAATCTCAGCGGCGATCTGACCGACCTGCTGCTTGTTGATACCCTTGACGTTCACGTGGGTGTTGTCGGGAACCTCGAAGGTGATGCCCTCGGGAGCCTCGACGATCACGGGGTGCGAGAAGCCCAGGGAGAACTCGAGGTTCTTGCCCTTCTGCTGCACGCGGTAACCGACGCCGGCGAGCTCGAGCTTCTTCTCGAAGCCCTCGGAAACGCCAACAACCATGTTGTGGATGAGGGCACGGGTGAGGCCGTGGCGGGCACGGGTCTCACGCTCGTCGTCGGGACGGGAAACGGTGAGGACGTTGTCCTCGATGTTGATAGCGAGCTTCTCAAAGACATCGAGCTCGAGCTGGCCCTTGGGGCCCTTGACGACAACGTTGTTGCCGTTGACTGCCACTTCGACTCCGGCGGGAATCTGGACAGGCTTATTACCGATACGAGACACGGTGATCTCCTTTCCTTCTACCTACCGAGCGAATTACCAGACGTAAGCGATGATCTCGCCGCCGACGTTGTGCTTGCGAGCATCGCGGTCGGTCATAACGCCATGGCTGGTGGAAATAATGGCGGTACCAAGGCCACCGCGGACGCGGGGCATGTCGGCAACGCCGGTGTACTTACGCAGGCCCGGCTTGGAAATGCGGCGGATGCCGTTGATGACCTTAGCCTTCTTGGGACCATACTTAAGCGTGATGTGCAGAGTCTTCTGGGGAACGGTGTCCTCGACATCGTAGCCCTCGATGTAGCCCTCCTCGTGCAGAACACGAGCGATCTCGACGAGCTTCTTGCTGCTCGGCATGGAGACCGTGGCCTTGTTCACAGAGTTAGCGTTACGGATGCGCGTAAGCATATCTGCGATCGGGTCTGTAAGGTTCATACAGATTCTCCTTCGTTCTTGATGAACACGTGCTCTTGGTTCTTCGCCGCCCTTAACGGCAAAGCCTAACTAGCGCGTTTTCCCTGTTCCAAACGGATGCTTGAAACGCTGGTAGTGACTTACCAGCTGGCCTTCTTAACGCCGGGAAGCTCGCCCTTGAGTGCAAGCTCGCGGAAGCAGACACGGCACAGGCCGAACTTGCGGTACACAGAGTGCGGACGGCCGCAGCGCTGGCAGCGCGTGTACTCACGAGTAGAGAACTTCTGCTTGCGATTGCACTTGACGATCATCGATGTCTTAGCCACTTATATCCTCCTCACATAGAGTATTGTTCGCCCCAAGCGCCGCCCCCTTCTGGGAACGGCGCTCATAGGGCAGGTGAACCTATTTCTTGAACGGGAAACCGAAGGCGTCCAGAAGGGCCTTGGCCTCCTCATCGGTGTTGGCGGTGGTCACGAAAGTGATGTCCATACCACGCTGGTGATCGACGGAGTCGAAGTCGATCTCGGGGAAGATGAGCTGCTCGGTGACGCCCATGGAGAAGTTACCACGGCCGTCGAAGCTCTTGGCGGAGATGCCGCGGAAGTCGCGGATACGGGGGATCGCGACGGAGGTCAGACGATCGAAGAACTCCCACATACGGTCGCCACGCAGGGTAACCTTGCAGCCGATCGGCATACCAGCGCGCAGGCGGAAGGTAGCGATGGACTTGCGGGCACGGGTGATCATCGGCTGCTGGCCGGTGATGGCGCGCAGGTCGCGCACGGCACCGTCGATGGCCTTGGAATCGGTAGCGGCCTCGCCGACACCCATGTTCACGACGATCTTCTCAAACTTGGGGATCATCATGACGTTCTCGTACTGGAACTTGTCCTGAAGCTGCTGCTTGACCTCGTTGTTGTACTTGGTCTTCAGACGCGGCACATACTTCTCTTCTGCCATTGTTCACTCCTTCTTGGGGTTTTAAGCACGGGGCGTGGCCACGATGGGTTGTCCTCGTGCCTCCTGGCTGCATCCGCGCCGCTCATGGCATTTCGCGGTTTGGACTCGACGCAGCAGGAGCCGACAAAACAATCGGTACTATACGCGCATCGGGTGCGTATTTCCAGAAAAACCTCGTCTGCCTGCACAACTCCACAACTCCCCCGCACAAATGGATCCCAAAAAGCTGTTGCGGTGAAATAGTTCCTGGCCGACCGCCCGTCGGGCCCATCTAGGAACTATTTCACCGCAACTTATTGATGGGGATGAGATTAGCGCTTGCGGGGGACGAGTTTGGTGCGGCGCAGGTGGATCATCTCGGCGGCGATGGAGATGGCGATCTCCTCGGGATCCTCCGCCTCAATGGCAACGCCAATCGGAAGGTGCAGTCCGTCGATCTGCTCCTGCGTAAAGCCTTCCTGTTCCAAGCGGGCCCGCACAAAGGCCGTCTTGCGACGCGAGCCCAGGCAACCCAAATAGGCGGGCTTGGTGCGCATCGCCTGAGTCACCACGTCGATATCGGACTTGTGGCCCGCCGTGGCCACGACCACCAAGTCGCGCGGACCGATGGGGCACAGCTCGCTCAGGTTCTTGTAATCGACCAGGCGTCGATCGTAGACACCGGGCACCCATTCGGGGGTCAGCGTACCGGGGCGGTCGTCACAAGCCACGACGGCAAAGCCCGCCGCCGTGAGCACCCGCGCCGTTGCAGCGCCCACGTGGCCGCAGCCAAAGATATAGGTCAGGCCCTCGGGGCAGAGCGTCTCGATGTGCGCCGGGGGAATCTCGGAGGCGGCGTTGGTGTAGGTGACCTTACTCCCCTCCTCCACCAGCGAAAGCTCGGGGCAGCCCATTATGGTGCGGCGCGATGCCTCGCCATGGTACTCGGCCACATCGTCCTCGATCGCCTGGGTGACAAACGGTTCAAAGTCGATGACGAAGTCGCCGATGCGCCGATAGGCCAAAACGTCGGCAACCGACTGGAACAACGGCACCTGCGATACATCCAGCTGCAGATAGCACAGGCAGATGGCTCCGCCGCAGATCATGCCAGTATCGGAGTTCTCGCCGCCCATGGTGTAGCGGACCAGACGCGATTGCCCTGCGGCCAGCAGCTCGCGCGCCTCGTCCAGCGCAAAGAGCTCAATCTTGCCGCCGCCGATGGTGCCCGCTGTAGCCGTATTGGCATCGACCACCATGTACGAGACGGATTTTACCGGCGCTGTCTCTTATACACATCTCCGAGCCCACGAGACATG
>USHF01000048.1 GCA_900554465.1 uncultured Collinsella sp. | reverse complement strand
AAGACTTCTTTGATTGCTCTCTGCACAAGAAGAACGGGAGCAAGTGCAAGGGACATTTCATCCGGGTAAAGGTTCTGGAAGGACGTGTGCTGAGTCATGTTCAGCGGGTGACGGACTACATTCTCCGTCATGAAAACTACTTCCGCAAGGTCATGGAGGAGCAGCTTCGTGTGGAAAGCAGCGAAAAGCTGACCGTCCTGAAGAAGCAGCTTGCCCGGAATGAGAAGCGGATTGTAGACCTCAAACGGCTGTTCATGAAAATCTACGAGGACAACGCCAATGGAAAGCTGAGCGATGACCGCTTCGACATGATGAGCCAGAGCTACGATGCCGAACAGAAGCAGCTGGAAGAGGAATCCCTCTCTATCCAACAGGAAATCGAAGTACAGGAACAGCAAATCGAGAATATTGAAAAATTCGTCCAGAAAGCGCACAAGTACGTTCATATTGAAGAACTCACTCCCTATGCTCTCCGTGAACTGGTGTCGGCTATCTATGTAGATGCCCCGGATAAGTCCAGCGGAAAGCGGGTGCAGCACATCCATATCAAGTACGATGGGCTGGGGTACATCCCTCTGGATGAACTGGAAGCAAAAGAAAAGGCGTGACCGAAGTCACGCCAAATCTTCCCCATTTCGGGAACTTTTGCAAATACTGTTTTATGGGAACTCTGCTCTGGGGAACTCCCTGTTGTACATATCGTTATCGTCTGTGGTCTTTGGCAGGGTGCGTCCGGGTGGGCGCACCCTGTTTTTGTTTTATGCAGCAAGTTTATAACCTACAAGATTTTTTTCTATAACTCCAAGCATATATAACTTTTGGATTCCCTCGATAATTTCTTGTTCAGTAAACCTCTTTGCCTTTTCCTCAGACCAATTCTTAAATCCGGAAACAATTCCTTCTGCTGTTAAGCCTCCTGAATTTTCAATTAGAAAACAAATTGTTGCCAAACATTCTAGTTCATGATCAGTTTCAATAGAGTTTACAAAATCACAAGACTTTATGATCCAAGGGAGCAATGCTTGTAAAGTATTATTTACCGACTCACTCGTAAGTTTATTAAATAGAATTTTCTCAGCTTCTTTTGTAGAAGATGTTCCATGAAACTGCTGAAATTCACGAATTCCCTTACTAACTATATCAATGGAATGATCATAAGGACCGTATTTATGAGGAACAAAACGAAAATATTTTTTTGAGGAAAACAAATCCATGAAATACGCCGCTTTTTGCAAACGAAGACTGTTAAACTTTTTTAAATGCCCCTTTAATTCCATTAACACGAGTGCTGATGTGCTCAGTTTTGGCTCCTGTGTTGGCGTTGTGGCAAAGTTTCGAGAAGGCTCATAAATATAAATCGCTACCTGTTTGGCTGTGTCCTCTAGTTTTTTTGCCAAAACTTGCTTAACGTCATTCCAAATAAGACCACCATTACCACTTCCCAACGGTGGAATAGCTATACTCTTTATGTTGAGTTCTTTTATTAGTAAAACAAGCGCATCCAATCCATCCTCAATATATTCCATTCGTGATTTTTCACGCCATTTATCTTTGGTCGGGAAATTAATGATGATTTTTTCACTTTCCTTATAAACATGAAGTTTTCCGGGACGTAGTGTACCATTTTTACACGCCTTAACATAGTCTTTGTTGTTGTTTGGAAATTTAAGTTTAAATTGATAGGCGATTCCCTTTCCCATATAACCTTCACAGTTTACTGTGTTGACAAGAGCTTCCGCATCGGACTGGAGCAAATCTCCTGTTGTATAGAAAAACACTTGAATCACCTCCCAATTTAATTATCGACTTATGGGAAACATACTAGGCATAACCTGTATCCTATCCTTAATAGCTACGGCATTTTCCATTTTTAAAATCTTTTCTTTTGCCCTTTCACTATAAACATAAATATATGCAAAATCTGATACCGGAACACATCCCTTCACAACACATTCTGCCATACATGCTTTCCGGATCTCTGCATTTTTATAATCGCGATGCTCTCTATCGTCTAATATATTCCATCGAACCTTCTTGAAACCTTCTCCATAAGAATAAAGATCTGGAGCATCACTATCCAATGGATGTGATGGAATTATTTGATAATTATTATGTTCACAAATACTTCTCCAAACAGCGATGATTGCCATATTTTCTGATCCATACTTTTCGCACACTGCACCATCAAATGGATTTTTTGCAAAAAAATGAAATAAGACATATTGTGAAAGAGCTTCCTTATATCGCTCACGTTTACTTAAGATTTCTGGATCGGCAATATCAGTAAAGTGTATGTCGTGGTTTTGTAATATGCATTTTCGAGAGAGCAGACCAAACTTTAAAATCGAAGGAAGATTATCTATAGATGTTATATGATAGATTAGTTTTCCCATGCTTGGCGCAGTAGCCATGATTTCACCTCCGCACATCATCAAATCACGATATATTTACCCATATTGATTATATCATAAAAGGAAAAGCTTTTCAACATAGACTAGAAATTTTCTAACAAGGCGAAATTCCCAAACAAGCAAAAGGCAGGAGACCACCGCCACGATGATACCCTGCCTTTGCTCGTTCCTGTTTACCGTGTAGTCCTTCCGTAGAACTTGTCGGGGCGAAGCTCCTCCATCTGCTAACGCGGACCGTTCTGTTGCTCAAACACCCCACTGGGGTGTTTGTTGCTGCCGCAAACGCAAAACCTCCGATAAACAAAAAACGTACCCGAACCCTTTCTCGTAAAGAATCGGGTTCGAGTACGAACTGAATGCTGGATCAATAAAAAACCACCAGAAAGGTGCCCGTCCCATTTGTGGTGGTTTTGGGTCAGTCCTAGAGCGTGTGGCCGTAAGCGTCGGTGGCCTTGATGGCGGCGGCGAATTTTTCGTCCGTGAAGGGCTCGGGGTTTCCCTGCTTCCACTCGTTGGTGGCGTGCGCGTACTCGCACAGGGCAGGGATATCAGCCTCGGAAAGCCCGACCTGCTCAAGCGTCACGGGCAGGCCCATCTGATTGTTAAAGGCGGCGTAGCGCTCAAGGTTCTCGGTATCGCCCGTATAGGCGAACAGTACCAGCACACCCAGGCTTACGACCTCGCCGTGCAGGTAGGAGCCCTCGCGCGGAATGCTGCAGGAAGCGTTGTAGAACGCGTGCGCCACGCTCGAGTTGTAGTAGTAATCGTTTTGGTTGGTCAGGTTGGAGACGTAGCCCGTGTTGACCACGATGTCGAGCGCGATCTGCTTGACGGCATCGGTCGACTGGTCCTGGCGCACGTCCTCAAGACCCTGGACGCCAAAGGTAAACAGCGGCTCGGAGCAGGTGTGGGCGAGTGCTAGGCCAAGGCCTGCCGTGTGCTCCAGGTTGCCGGCGCTCGTGGCGTACTCGACCTCGGGCTGCTTGGACAGGGCATCACCCACGCCGGCCCAGAAGTACTCCGCCGGAGCCTCGGCGATGATCTTGGGGTTGATGAAGATGTGCGCAGGTCGGTTAGGGTACGAATAGCCCTCGAGCGAGCCGTCGTCGTTGTAGACAACGGCAATGGCGGTCGCGGCGGAGCAGTTGGAACAGATCGTCGGTACCGTAAAGACAATCTTCTTGAGCTCGATAGCTGCGGTCTTCACGGTGTCGAGCGCCTTGCCGCCGCCGCATGCGATAAGCACGTCAGCTTCCTGGCAGGCAGGGGAGTTTACGACCTTGGCGATATTTGCGCGCGTACTGTTGGTGCCGTAGACGCGCGTCTCCAGAATCTCGACGTCGGTACCTGCCAGCGCAGCTTCGATACCGGGAAGTGCTGCGGCCAGTGCTCGTTTACCACCAATGATGGCGACCTTGGTTGCTCCGTACTCGGCCAACGCGCCGTGCAGCTCGTCAAAGCAGTCTTCGCCAACGGTATAGTCGCTCATTCCGATCGTGCGCATAGCAATCTTCTTTCGTTCGATAAAGTGCTTACAGGTATTTTGCTCCAAGAGAAGGTCCACGGCCGCAAGAAATTTCGAACGTATAAAACCAGTGTTGAGGGTTTTTCGCCGGTGCGGAACGTGCTAGCATACTCCGCATAAGCGTTGATGGGGACGAGTAGTCGGCCGTCCGTGTGCTACAGAGAACGGGGAGCGCTGAGAACCCGTGCATGCGACCGATGAAAATCACCCCGGAGCTGCGGTCCCAACGGACGCGCCGTACAGGCACGTCTTAGTAGACATCGCCGAGATGGTCGTCGATACAGGCCAGCCGAGTAACGGATGCGAGCGCGCTGTAATGCGGGTGAGGGCATCTAAGCTGGGTGGTTAAGCGAAGAGCTTTTGCGGGCACACGGCCCGTTTTGTGGCGCTTCGTCCCAGCTTGCAGGGACGGGCGCTTTTTTTGGTGCCCAACGGGCGTGCGCGCCCACGACATGAAAGGGGTACCGTGGCAAACGAGTACAAGCAGACGATGAATCTGCCCAAAACCGGTTTTCCCATGCGTGCCGGTCTTTCCAAGTCCGAGCCCAAGCGACTCAAGGACTGGCAGGACAACAAGGTCTACGAGCAAGTTCTGAAGAAGAACGAGGGTCACAAGAAGTTCGTGCTGCACGACGGCCCTCCGTATGCCAACGGTCCGATCCACATCGGCCACGCCATGAACAAGATCTCCAAGGACATGATCAACCGCTACTGGATGATGCAGGGCTATGAGGTTCCCTACGTCCCCGGTTGGGACTGCCACGGCCAGCCGATCGAGCACAAGGTCGAGGAGAAGCTTGGCACCGAGAAGTTCAACCAGACCCCCACGGCCAAGATTCGTGAGCTCTGCAACAAGTTCGCTGTCGAGAACATCGAGCTGCAGAAGGCCGGTTTCCGTCGCTTGGGCGTGC
This sequence comes from uncultured Collinsella sp., assembly GCA_900554465.1. GTDB lineage: Bacteria > Actinomycetota > Coriobacteriia > Coriobacteriales > Coriobacteriaceae > Collinsella. Next base: position 4,191 of record USHF01000048.1, on the reverse strand, counting down.
TCGGCGACTGGGACAACCCCTACCTGACGCTCTATCACCAGCATGACGCCGCCGACATCGAGGTTTTCAAGGCGATGTTCGATAAGGGCATGATCTATCGCGGCCACAAGCCGGTTCACTGGTGCAAGCACTGCCACACTGCGCTGGCCGAGGCCGAGATCGAGTACTCCGACGAGACGAGCCCGTCCATCTTCGTGCGCTTTGAGATGACCTCCAAGCCCGCCGGCCTCGAGAACTTCGACGGCCCGGTCGACTTCATCATCTGGACGACTACGCCGTGGACCATCCCGTCCGACCAGGCCGTTTCCCTCAAGCCCGGTGCCGCCTACGTCGCCGTTGAACACGAGGGCCGTGCCGAGGTCATGCTCGAAGACCTGGCTCCCAAGTGCTGCGAGGAGTTTGGCTGGGAGTACACCCCGGTCATGGTCGACGGCAAGCCCTACGTGGTTCCTGCCGAGACCTTCCACCACATCCACTACAAGCAGCCGATCTTTGACGGCGTTGAGGGCGTGGCGCTGCTGGCCGATTACGTCGGTGTCGATGACGGTACCGGTATCGTCCACAACTCGCCCGGTCACGGCGTCGATGACTACTTTGCCTGCCTCAAGGAGGGCATCACCGACATCTGCATGCCGGTCGATGACGACGGCAAGTTCTACACCGGCGAGGAGTTTGGTACCGGTGGCCCCTTCAGTGGCATGGATACCGACGAGGCCAACCCGCACATCATCGAGTTCCTGCGCGAGCGCGGCACCCTGGTCCTCGAGAAGAAGATCACGCACAGCTATCCGCACTGCTGGCGCTGCAAGCACCCGGTGCTCTTCCGTGCTACCGACCAGTGGTTTGTCTCGATGGACAAGACCGGTTTGCGCGAGCAGGCCGGCAAGGAGGTCCGTGAGAACGTCAAGTGGTATCCGGCCCACGCGGCCAACCGCATCGGTGCCATGGTCGAGCAGCGTCCCGACTGGTGCATCAGCCGCCAGCGCAACTGGGGCGTGCCTATCCCCAGCTACACCTGCGCCGACTGCGGCGAGAAGGTCATGAACGACGCCACGCTCGACGCCGTCATCAAGCTCTTCCACGAGAAGGGCTCCGACGCCTGGTTTACCGACGCTCCCGAGAGCTATCTTGGCGAGGCCTGCGTCTGCCCCAAGTGCGGTGGCCATCACCTCAAGGCCGATAAGGACATCCTCGACGTGTGGTGGGATTCCGGCGTCTCCTGGAAGGCCGTCTGCGAGTACCGTCCCGAGCTGGAGTATCCGGCGGATGTGTACCTCGAGGGCTCCGACCAGCACCGCGGTTGGTTCCAGAGCTCGCTGCTCACCTCGGTGGGCGCCAACGGCCACGCTCCGTACAAGGAGGTCGTCTCGCAGGGCTTCACCCTCGACGGACAGGGCCGTAAGATGTCCAAGTCGCTCGGCAACGTCATCGACCCCAACAAGGTCTGTGACGAGATGGGTGCCGACATCATCCGTCTGTGGGTCGCCTCCGTCGATACCAGCTCCGACGTCTCCATCGACCACGAGATTCTCGCTCGTACGTCCGATGCCTACCGTCGTTTCCGCAACACGCTGCGCTTCCTGCTCTCCGAGCTCGAGGGTCAGTTTGTGCCCGAGACCGACGGCGTCGCCTTTGCCGACCTGCTGCCGCTCGACAAGCTCATGGTTGCTCGCCTGACCCAGGTCCAGGCCGAGGTTGACGACGCCTACGCCAGCTACGAGTTCCCGCGCGCCTACCGTGCGCTTTACGACTTTGTGGTTACCGAGCTCTCCAACGTGTATCTCGACGCCCTGAAGGACCGTCTGTACTGTGAGAAGCCCGGTTCGCTCGAGCGTCGCAGCGCCCAGACCGTGCTGGCCGAGCTCTTCTCGATGCTCATGCGCGACCTGCAGCCGATCTTGTCCTACACGGTCGACGAGGCCATGGCCTATGCGCCCGCCGGCTGCGTCGATCACCAGAAGTACGCCGCGCTGCTCGATTGGTACAAGTCGCCCATCACGGTCGACGAGGCCAATGAGTTTGAGGGCGTGCTTGAGGCTTCGCTCGAGCTCCGTAGCGCCGTGACCAAGGCCCTTGAGGATGCCCGCTCCGCCGGCACCTTCACTAAGAGCCAGCAGGTCCGCGTCAAGGCAGTCGTTCCCGCCGAGATGTATGCGCTGCTGACCGGCGACAAGGCCGTCGACCTGGCCGAGTTCTACATCGTCTCCGCTGTTGAACTGACCCAGGGCGAGGACCTCTCCGTTGCCATCGAGGCTGCCGAGGGCGAGTGCTGCGACCGTTGCTGGAATTACCGCACCACCGTTGGCGAGTACAACGGTCACGCTCACATCTGCGAGAGGTGTGCGAACGCACTCTAGTTACGCGGTTTTACCAAACCGCGTAACGGCTCGACGCTGCAAACCCGCCAGAGCGGCAATCTGCCTTTCAACTTCGGCGGCATGATCAAAAGATCAATGCCGCCTCGTTTCAAGGCACCTTGCTCGCTCTGGCGGGTTTTCGCTGTCGTTGCCAAGACATCGGCGCTTCCGTTGTTGTAGGTGGCAGTTAGGTGCACTCATTGGGGACAGACTTAAATGAGTGCCCACAGAATGAGAGTGGATAATCTTCCGTTTTTGGCCTGCTTGGGGGTTCAAAGTGGGAGATTATCCACTCTGCGGCACTTGGGGACGTTCCTTTTGTGCCGGCACTTTGGGACACTCCTTGTCATTGGTACAAAGCAACCTGCCCCCATTGCGCCAAGCGGCGTGTGCCGTTAAGCGGAGGGGGTGTATTCCCGACCCATCGTTTGGGCATACAATGGCTATTGTCTTGCTGCGGTGAAGGTCTGTCCGCTCCGCAGCTTTTTTCTACAGTTAAAGGAGTATGTATGTCCGTTGAGGTCATGAGGTCTGTGATCGAGGCCGCCGAGGGTCGCGTGCCCGTCGACACGCTGTTTACCAATGCGCAGATTGTCGACGTGTACGGTCAGCGCGTGGCGCCCGGTAGCGTTGCCGTCAAGGACGGTGTGATCGTCGGCGTGCTCTACGACGGTCGCGACGATGCCGCCGGTACCTATGAGGCTGCCGAGGTTATCGACTGCCAGGGTCGCTATCTCGCCCCCGGCTTTATCGACGGACATCTGCACATTGAGTCCTCGAACATCCGCCCCGCCGAGTATGCGCGCATGGCGGCGACGCGCGGTACTACCACCGCCATTGCCGACAGCCACGAGATCGCCAACGTGGCGGGCCTGGACGGCCTGCACTTTATGATCGAGGACGGTCGCCGCGCGCCCATTTCCATCAAGTACATGATGCCCTCGTGCGTGCCCGCGCTGCCCGATGAGCAAGCGGGCGCTGTGATTACCGCCGCTGACATGCAGGCGTTTTTTGCCGAGCATCCGGGCGATGTCTTTGGTCTGGGCGAAATGATGAACCTGCCGGGCGTCTTTATGGCCGACCCCGAGACCTGTGCTCGCATCGATGCTGCCAACCAGACGCCGTCCAAGCAGGTCGACGGCCATGCACCGCTCGTTGCCGGCAAGGACCTTAATGCCTATGCCGCGGCGGGCATTATCGCCGATCACGAGTCGACGATTCCCGAGGAGGCGCTCGATAAACTGTCTCGTGGCATGTACGTGATGCTGCGCGAGGGCACGTGCAGCCATGACCTGGCCAATCTGTCGCCGATGCTGCTGGAGAACCCCGCGCGCGCCCGCCGCTGCTGCTTTGCGACTGACGACCGCGCCCCTTCCGATGCGCTTGCGACTGGCATGATCGACAATGCCTGCCGCGTGGCGATTGAGGCCGGTATCGACCCCGTGGTCGCTATCTCTATGGCGTCCCTCTCCACGGCCGAGGCGTTTGGCCTGGATCACGGCTGCCGCGACCCGCACGAGCTGCGTGGTGCGATTGCCCCGGGCAAGCGTGCCGACCTGCTGGTGCTCAATGACCTGACGTTTGCTACGGCTCCGCATCGAGTATATGCCGCCGGTGCTCTGGTGGCGCAGGACGGCACCTTTGTGGGCGAGATCGCACCCGAGATGGCCGAGGTTGCGGCCCTTGCCGATGAGCTGCGCGCCTCCGTTAAGCTGCCGAAGCTTTCACTCGACGTGTTTGACTATGCCTTTAAGCCGGGCGAGGCCGTTATCGATGTCATCCCGGGTATGGCTATCACCTGTCTCTTATACACATCTGACGCTGCCGACGACTC
>USHF01000047.1 GCA_900554465.1 uncultured Collinsella sp. | reverse complement strand
CATGTCTCGTGGGCTCGGAGATGTGTATAAGAGACAGTCCTGGGCGAGCTCTCGATTGGCACGCCCCGCGAGGCTGGCACGCGAGCGGCTGCCGAATATCTCGATTGCCCTCTCGTGACGATCCCGGGTGCGCATAACGGTCTGCGCGATCGCCCGGCAGCGGCTGCCCGGGCTGTCCGTGGCATCCTGGGGCTCTAACACTCGCAATGGCCAAAGCAGGCTTCACCCGCAAACGTTTCGGCCGTGTTAACAAATGTGCTCAAAACCTCACGTCTGCGACTTCAATCGCGCCGCCTGCCAACTCATAAAAATGTAACAGCATTCACGTACTTACCTGCATCGACAAGGTGTTACCCTTGTAGCATTTGGAACCCACCGCTACCATGCGAAACTATCGAAAGGGCCCCATATGCTCAATAATCACGAGGTCAATCTAACCGACGAGGAGGCTGCCGCTGAGGTCGCCCGTGTCGCGAAGACCTACCCCGTGGTGCGTTTGCTGTCGGCCGATCAGATTAAGAGGGAGCCTAACTGCTTGCTCGCCGGCGATCGCTGCCCTTGTCTGCGTCAGTCGAGTCTTGAGGCCTTGGCAGACTCCGATGAGGTGTCGGAGCAGCTGCTCAATGATGGTACTGAGTACCGCGCTCGCCTGCGCCCTCTGAAGGTCGAGGGCGAGCCTCATGTCCTGCTGATGGTGCGTCCGATCGATGAGCAAGAGGCCGCAGAAGAGGACCTTGTCTACACCGACGTGCTGACGAGTGTGCGCAATCGCCGATATTACGAGGAAAAGCTCCGAAGCGTCCGCATGAATGCCGGCGTTGCGATGATCGACCTTGATGATTTTAGGGTCTTCAACGATACATGTGGCCGTCATGCCGGCGACCTTGCGCTCGGTGCTGTGGCGACAGCCATGCGCAGCGGAATCCGTTCGACTGACGAGCTTGTGCGCTATGGCTGCGACAAGTTTGTGGTTGTCATGCCCAATATTCCCTCCGATGACTTCACCCGTCGCCTGCATCAGGTGTCCGATGCCGTTCGTTCCACGATTATTCCGGGCCATGAGTACGTGAGCTTGACGGCATGTGTTGGTGGTGTTCGCATTCATGGCGAGACGGTCGATGAGGGCGTTGGCCGCGCTGTCCAGTTATTGAGCCGCGCTAAGGCAAAAGCCGGTACGGTCGTGACCGACGCCGATTCCATCGAGGCTTTCCAAAGCGAAAAGCCTTTGGTGCTTATTGTCGATGACTCCGAGATGAACCGAGTCATTCTCAACGAGATGCTCAAGGACGAGTATTGCATCCTCGAGGCCGACAACGGTCGTACGGCACTCGACATGGTCGACCGCTATGGCGATGAGTTGTCGCTCGTGCTGCTGGATATTGTCATGCCGGGCATAAGCGGCTTTGAGGTGCTGGCCGATCTGTCGCGCCGATCGGGCATCGACAATCTGCCTGTCATGATGATTTCGAGTGAAGATTCCGATGATATGGTTCTGCGCGCGTACGAGCTGGGCGCCTCAGACTATATCAACCGCCCGTTTGACTCCCGTATCGTGCGCCGCCGCGTAAACAACACCATCCGCCTGTACGCCAAACAGCGCCGCCTGACGAGCCTGCTGTCCCAGCAGTACAACGAGCGCGTCAAGAACAGTCGCATGCTCATCGACATCATGGCTGGCGTCATGGAGCTTCGCAACGGCGAGAGCGGCAGGCACGTTACGAACATCGAGAAGCTGACCGAGCTGCTGCTTGGCTGTCTGGTCCAGCGTAGCGGCACGATCTTCCTCGACAATGAGGAACGCTCCACGATCGCCCTGGCTTCGGCGCTGCACGATATCGGCAAGATGTCGATTGACGATGCGATTCTCAACAAGCCCGGACGCCTTACGCCCGAGGAGTTCGAGATCATGAAGACGCATACCACGATCGGCGCCGATATGCTGCTTGAGCTGGGTAGCCATCACGCCGGCAATGCGCTTATGGAATATGCGTACCAGATTGCGCGCTGGCACCACGAGCGTTGGGACGGCAAGGGTTATCCCGACGGCCTTAAGGGCGACGATATCCCCATCGCCGCGCAGGTGGTTTCGGTGGCCGACGTGTACGATGCGCTGACGAGCGTGCGCGTGTACAAGGATGCTATCCCGCACGAGGAAGCGATCCAGATGATCTTGGACGGTAAGTGCGGTACCTTTAACCCGCTGCTGCTCGACTGCCTGCTCGAGGTGCAAGACCGTATTGCCGAAACATTGGTGCGCCCTGCTGAGGTCGTTGCGCTTCCTACGATTTAGTTTGACCAAAGGAGTTTTAACCCATGATTTCCATGCGTGAGGCGTATGAGAAGATTGGCGCCAATTATGATGACGCGTGCGCTCGGCTGATGGGCGAGGAGATGCTTGCCAGCTTTGCCCTCAAGTTTTTGGATGACGAGAGCATGGACAAGCTGGAGGCTGCCATGGCGGCAGGAGACGCCAGGGCAGCGTTTATGGCAGCGCATACGCTCAAAGGCGTGAGCCAGAACCTGGGATTCGATAATCTGTACGAGCCAGCGGTCGTGGTGACCGAGGCACTGCGCGGCGCCGATGCCGTTGACGGCGCTCGCGCGGGAATGCATGCGCTGCAGAAGCAATATGCGGCCACGATGTCGGCCTTACGCGAGGCGGCTGAATAAGAGCTTCCGAGCTTTGGTGTGTGCCGGCCACGTACAGGCAAAAGGGCGCCCCGTCGGACCATGTGGCCGGCGGGGCGCCCTCATCTGTTGTGCCGTCCGTGAACTAACGGGCCTGCTTTACCTTGGCCGCTGCTTCGACAAACGACTTCCACAGGTTAAAGTCGGTCTCAAGCGTCTGCCAGGTGTATTCGGGGTGCCATTGCACGCCCAAGCAGAATGGCTGGCCTTCGACCTCGATGCACTCGGGAACGCCGTCAGTTGCCTTGGCGACCAAGCGCGTGCTCTTACCCAGACGGTCGACGCAACAGTGATGTGCCGAGTTGGTCTGGATCAGCCTGTGCCCGCCAAGCGCGCGCTCCAGCAGCGAGCCCGGCACGACCTCGACGGGATGCACGGGGTCGTTGAGCACGTGGGTATGGCGCCACTGCGTGCGGCCCTCGCGAGCGCCCAGGCTCGGCACGTCCATGCACAGGGTGCCGCCAGTGGCGACATTGAGCAACTGCGTGCCGCGGCAGGTGGTAAAGAGCGGCTTTTTGGCGCGGAGCACCTCGCCGACCAGCTTAAACTCAAAGCTATCGCGGATCTCGCAACAGAGGGTGGGGTCGTAGAGTCGATCATCGCCCCAACGTTTGGGATTGACATCGGGGCCGCCGGGAATGGCGATGCCGTCGGCGATATCGACGTAATGACGGATGACCTCAATGTCCTCGGTGATGGACATCTGCAGCGGCAGGCCGCCGGCGGCAAGGATGGCATCGACAAAGACGCTTGCGATTTCCTCGTTGGGGGAGAGCGTCTCGCTTAAAAACGGCTTTGCCTCTTCCCAGCGTGGTGCGACCAGGATGAGCGGGCGGTCGGCGGGATCGACGTCGACGTGCGGAGTGTAGGACGATGAGGTGTGTGTTCCGATCATGGGTGTGGCTTTCGAATCCGGGTGGACATGGCACAGGGGCGGCGCGGGACAGGTGCTCCAGATGAATTTGCCCGCGTGGCAATGGGGCTAGTGGCCCTTGATGGAGTTGAGGAAGTCCTGGGCGCGCTTGGTCTGGGGATGGTCGAAGAACTCGTCGGGCGTGCCGGTTTCCACGATTTGGCCGTCGGCCATAAACACGACGCGGTCGGCTACGCGGCGGGCAAAGTTCATCTCGTGGGTGATGACGATCATCGTCATACCCTGCTGGGCCAGGCGAACCATGACCTCGAGCACCTCATTGATCATCTCGGGGTCAAGGGCGCTCGTGGGCTCGTCGAAGAGCATGGCCTTGGGCTGCATGGCGAGCGAGCGGGCGATGGCGACGCGCTGCTGCTGGCCGCCCGAGAGCTGTGCAGGCACCTTATCGGCCTGCTCGGCAACACCCACGCGGCCCAGCAGGTCCATGGCGCGCTCGCGGGCCTCGTCCTTGGAGACGCCCAGCACATCGACCGGTCCCAGCATGACGTTTTGCAGTACGGTCATATGTGCGAACAGGTTGAACTGCTGAAACACCATGCCCAGCTCGGCGCGCATGCGGGCAAGGTCCTTGCCTTCCTGCGGCAGAGGCTCGCCCTCGATGAGGATCTCGCCCGAGTCGATGGTTTCCAGACGGTTGATGGTTCGGCACATGGTCGACTTGCCCGAGCCCGAGGGACCAATCACCACGACGACCTCGCCGCGGTCGACCGAGAGATTGATGTCGTTGAGGACGTGCAGGTCGCCATAGTGCTTATCGACGTGCCTGAGCTCGATCAGCGGCTGATTGCCGGTGGAAGAAGTGCTCTGTGCCATGGTGCTCGGCTCCTTATGACTCGAAGTGATAAATCGTTAGCGGATGATGGTCGCGCCGGTCTTGTGCGAAACGTAGACGGCGGCCTTGTTGATTGCAACGTTGATGAGGATGTAGATGACCGCGATCACCAGATAGACCGACACGAGGGCGTCGTAGTTGGTAATGAGTACGCGGGCGTTTTGCATGAGGTCGGGGTAGCTCACCACGTAGGCGACGGTGGTGTCTTTGACGACGACCACGAGCTGCGAAATCAACGACGGAATGATAAAGCGAATCGCCTGCGGCAGCACGATTTTAAAGGTGATTTTAGCTTTGGCGAGACCGAGCGCCTGGGCGGCCTCGACCTGGCCGCGCGGCACGGCATTGACGCCGGCGCGGAAGATCTCGGCAAGCACACCGGCTGCAGCGAGCGCGACGGGAAGCGTGAGCATCCAAAACGACGGCAGCGCGATCTTGTACTGGGGCAGCACCAAAAAGAAGAAGTAGATGAACAGTAGGCTCGGCACGCCACGGAAGAAATCGGTGAGCACGCGGCAGACCAGCTGCAGCGGCTTGATGTCGCTGGTGCGGCCGAGCATGAGGGCCAGACCCAGTACCAGCGCGATGGCGCCGGCGGTAAGTGCGACTTTAACGGTGCCTTCAAAGCCGGCAAGCAAGAACTTCCAGGTGGTGAGGTGCGTAAAGAAATACCAATAGTGAACCGAAAGCTGGCCGGTCACATAAAAGCGCTGCAGTACCAGAGCGATGAGCGCGACCACGGCAACAAGTGAGATGGCGGTGCCGACGCGAATCTTGGCGCGCATCTTGGGGCCGGGAGCCTCGTAGAGCGCATCGCGCATGGTGAGCGCGGAGGTGGAGTGCTTGCTCATCGGAGGATCCTCACCTTCTTATCGATATAGTTGCCAATGTGGCTCACCACAAAGGCTGTGCCCAGGTAGCCGAGCGCCGAGATAAAGAACGCGGCGACGCCGCCGAGCGAGCGCGTGTTGATGTAGCTCACCACGCCGGTGAGCTCCTGCGGTTTCAGCGGCACCTGACTGCCGAGCGCGGTGGTGAGCATGACGGCGATAAAGAGGTTGGTCATGGGCAGCACGCTCGAGCGCAGCGCCTGCGGAATCACGATCTTGGCGAGGATACGGCTGAAGCTCATGCCCAGCGAGCGGGCGGCTTCCACCTGGCCGACACCGACGGTGTTGATGCCGCTCATAAAGTTCTCGGAGCCAAAGGCAGAACCCAAGAGCACTGTGGCGACGATGACGCAGGTGCGGTAGGGCAGGACGACCTTGAGCGGCGGCAGCGCGTAGACGACGATAATGAGCAGCGCGATGCCGGGGATGTTACGGAAGACCTGGACATACAGGTCGCCAAAGACGCGCAGCGGCTTGAGCGGCGACACGCGCATCACGGTGACGGCGACGGCCAACACCATGGCGATGGCAAACGACTCAAGCGTCATGCCCCAGGTTGCTAGCAGCGCGTCAATGTAGTTCTGGCCATAGAGCGACCAGAGCTCGGAGAGACTCATGCGGACCTCCCGCCGATAAGGAAAGGGGCTCCCGTGTGTACGGAAGCCCCGACAACTCAGTGAAGAAACAGTTTAGCGCAATAAAGCGCACCGTGCGTTTCCGTATGGTTTCGTTGCGGCCGTTACTAGGCGTGTTGCCTAGGCGCCGATCTCGGGCAGCTCGGGAACATTGGTGTCGCCCGTGCGGTCACCGATGCAGATCTGCCACAGCTCGGTCCAGGTGCCGTCGTCCTCGATCTTCTTAAGGAAGTCGTTGACAAAGGCGACGCCGTCGGAATCGAGCGGCAGGCCGATACCATAGGGCTCCTTGCTGCCGAAGGGCTTCCCGGCGATCTTATACTTACCGGGCTCGCGGACCAGGGCGCTCTGCTGCATGTTGTTGTCGATGACGTAGGCGTCAACGCGACCCTGCTGGAGTGCCTGGCGGGCCTCCTCGTCGGTCTTGAACTCCTGCTGGCTGGCCTTGGGAGCGAACTCCTCCAGGATGGCGGGGCCGTTGGAGCCGGACTGGACGGCGACGTTCTTGTCGGCCAGGTCGTCGACGCTCTTGATGTCGTCGTTGTCGGCGAGCACCAGGATGGCCTGCTGGGTGTAGTAGTAGGGGCCGGCAAAGGAGACGAGCTTCTTGCGCTCGTCAGTGATGGTGTAGGTGGCAAAGACGGCGTCGACCTGGCCGTTCTGCAGGACGGACTCGCGCGTGTCCGAGGTCACCTGGGTGATCTCGACCTTGTTCTCGCCCAGAATGTAGTTGGACAGAAGCTGTGCGATACCGGCGTCGAAGCCGCGGGTCTGACCGTCTTTCTCGTTGAGGAGGGAGAAGAGCGTGGAGGTCTGAACGCCACCGATCTTAAAGACACCGGCGTCCTTGACGGCCGTGGCCCAGGTGCTGGCGGCGATGGCATCGTCATCGGCCTTGGGGCCGTTGTCGACGAGCTTGTCGAATGCCTTAGCGTCGAGCGTGGTGGAAGCCTCGGCATCTTCGGAGCTCTTGGAAGAGCCGGCGGCGGAACCCTTGTCGGCCTCGGCGCTGGTGTCGGAGCAGCCGGCAAGACCAAGGCCGGCGACGGTTGCGAAGGTGGCGGCGACGAAGCCGCGGCGGTCGAGAACGACCTGCTGGGAGAGGTTCTTGCTCATGGTAGAACACCTTTCTCAATAAAATCCCTAGCGGTTGAGTAGAGTTATACCCTATCGCGCTCAAATGGGTCAACACGAAATAACTCAGAAACATACTTACCTTATGGGTTATTCAACCTACCAAAAAGGGACAGGCACCTTTGTGGTGGTTCTGGCCGATGCAGCGGCATGCCTTGCTGTTTTGTCTCGATCTGTAACATCTGCAGCCATTTTTGCCGAGTAACTGTTACAGATCGAGATCATCTCCTTAGGGGGATTCGAATGTCTCGATCTGTAACAGTTAGGCGGACAAAAGCTCCCTTTCTGTTACAGATTGAGACAAAGGTCAGGGGCAAAGACGGTTTGTCTAGATCTGTAACAGTTAGACGGGAATTCGGGCCCTAGATGTTACAGATTGAGATAATCGCGCCGCGAAAATAAAAACCTCCGCAGGGGTGCTTCCCTTGCGGAGGTTTTTTACTCGTTAAGTAGCCTAACGGCTTCGGCGGCCATGTTCTCGGCCGTCATGCCGTTCTGAGCGAGCAACTCGTTGGGGTCGTAGCGGTCGGGGAAGCCCTTGGCGATGCCAAAGGTGCGCGTGCGCACGGGCGTGCAGGCCAAGTAGCACGCGACGCGCTCGCCCCAGCCGCCGTCCAAGATGCCGTCTTCGAGGGTGACGACAACGCGATGCTTGGCGGCAAGGCTGTCGAGGAACTCGCGGTCGAGCTCGGTTGCATAGCGCGGGTTGACGAGCGTGGCCTCGATGCCGTACTCGGCAGTCAGACGGTTTGCCACGCGCTCGCCCAGCTCAAAGAAATCGCCAAGCGCGAGCACGGCCACGTCGCGACCCTGGTACACCACGTTGTAACGAACGGCGCCGTAATCGGCGTCCTCGGCAGGCGCAAGATCGGGGCGGCTTACCAAGCCATTGCCCGGCACGCGAATCGCCACGGGATGCTCGCGGTGGTCGAGCGACCAGCTCAGCATGGATAGGTATTCCTCCATGCAGGAAGGCGCCAGGTAACGCATATTGGGGAGAGCGCCCAGCATAGAAATATCAAAGAACGAAAGATGCGTCTCGGATGTGGTGCCAAAGATCGATGCGCCAAACACCAGGATGGTTGCGGGGACATCGTTGAGGCACAGGTCGTGCCACAGCTCGTCGTAGGCGCGCTGCAAAAACGTGCCGTACACACCAAAGACTGGCTTGGCACCCGAGCGCGCAAGCGCGGTGGCAAAGGTCACGGCGTGCTCCTCGGCAATGCCCACATCGACGAACTGTTTGCCGGCGGCGGCGCGAAGCTCGGGTGTAAAGCCCATGATGTAGGGCGTGGCGGCCGTGATGCCCACGACCTGCGGATCGTGCTCGATGGCGGCGCTGAGCGCCTCGCCCGTAATGTCGGCATAGGTGCGCGGCGCAGGCTCGCTCGGATGGCCCGGGCAGAGCTTGCGCCCAGTCGCCATGTCAAACGGACCCACATGATGCCAGCGCTCGGGGTCGCTCTGGGCTGGCTCAAAGCCCTTGCCCTTTGCGGTGGAGACGTGCAGCACGATGGGATGATCGATATCGCGCAGCTCCTGCAGCGTGTCGACCAGGGCCAACACATCGTTGCCGGTGTCCAGATAGCAGTAGTCGAGCCCCATCGCGCGGAAAACGTTGCGCTCACAGGTGCCGTTGCTGGCGCGTAGCTCGGCCAGATTGCGATACAGGCCACCGTGGTTTTCGGCGATGGACTGGTCGTTATCGTTGACGATGATGATCAGGTTGCTGTCGAGCTCGGCGGCATTGTTAAAGCCCTCAAACGCCAGACCGCCCGAAAGCGAACCGTCGCCAATGATGGTGATGACGTTGTACGCATCGCCCGCCAGGTCACGAGCGTGCGCCAAGCCGCAGCCCAGGCTCACCGACGTGGAGGTGTGGCCCATGGCGAACAGGTCGTGCTCGGACTCGTCAGGATTGGCAAAACCAGAGGCCTCGCCGTAGCGTGCCGGGTCGATATAAGTGTACGCGCGCCCAGTCAGCGCCTTGTGGGCGTAGGTCTGGTGCGAAACATCAAAGACAATCTTGTCGATGGGGGAGTTAAACACGCGATGGAGCGCAACCGTAAGCTCAACGACGCCCAGGTTGGGGGCAACGTGCCCGCCGACGGCGGCGGAGCTTTCGAGGATGGCGTGGCGGGTCTCTGTCTCTTA
>USHF01000046.1 GCA_900554465.1 uncultured Collinsella sp. | reverse complement strand
GATCTACACGTAAGGAGTCGTCGGCAGCGTCAGATGTGTATAAGAGACAGACGCAGCGCAGGGCCTCAGCGGCCAGCTCGCGATCCTCACACGCCGCGAGCAGCTCCTTAAACGGACGCACGCTACCCGCGATAATGTGCGCATCGGGAAGTGCCAGCTTGCGCACCGCCTCGGCCACGAGCGAGACGATCTCGACATCGCCCGCGGTATCGCCCGCACCGATAAGCTCAAAGCCCAGCTGTGTAAACTGGCGCGAGCCACCGGCATTGCGCTGACACTCGCGAACCACCGGCGCCTCGTAGCGAAGGCGTAGGGGCAGGTCGGCCGCGCGCATGCGGGTCGAAACCAGACGCACGATCGGCAATGTGTTGTCGGAACGGACCACCAGCAGGCGGCCGTCATCGTCAAAGAGCTTAAACGGCGTGTCCGCAATGCGGCCGCCTTCCTCGAGCGAACCCTTGTCCTCGAGCAGCGGCGTCTCGACCGGAAGGTAATGATGCTCCCTAAAGCAGCCCTTCACCGTACATGCGATCTCCTCGCGCGCCTGAGCTTCCTCGGGCAATATGTCCCGGAATCCCCACGGTGTGGCCGTCATCTGGTGAGCCTCCTCATGCTGTGTTTCATATAGAACAGAAGACCGACATAGCTCCGCCGGTCTTCTGGGTACTTTAGCATACTAGAGTGTTTGCGGGGAAAATCCATCGCAGCCGCTCACGCCGTATTCATTTGGAAACATAGGGCAGATCGCCGCAACCCAAACCCGCCTAGGCGCCAATCGCGCGTCGGTACTCTGCCATTACCTGCGCATCGGCAGCTGCGGGGTCGGCAAAATAGCGCCAGTCATAGGTCTCGGCCGAAACAACTCCGCGATAGCCGCGCGTCACCAGCCTATCCAGGTCGGCGCGCATATCGCGGTCACCGTCACCCCAAGCAAGATGCGTCGTGCCATCTGCCGCAACATCGACAAAATGCACGTGGGCGACATCATCGCCAAGCAGATCGAAATAATCGTCGATGGTATCCCCCGCCACCGCCATAGCGCCCAAATCCAGACACGCCTTAAGTGCCGGATGATCAACTGCCTCGATCATGCGCTTCGTGTCGGCCGCCGAGTTCACGATCATCGACTCAACCGGCTGTAGGGCCTCGAGCACCAGTCGCACGCCGCGCTCTCCCGCATGCTCGGCAATCGCACGCAGCATCGAGGCGCTGCGACCCCACGCGTCCTCGATCGGCTCGTTCAAAAATGCCCAGCCGCTCGAGACCATGACCTGCTCGGCTCCAAGTTCCGCCGCGATATCCACAACGTTCTTAAAGTACGCGAGCGTGCGAGCGCGCGCCTCATTCCCGCGCGCCGCGATATTCCACGGCTTGGGGTTGTTCTGTTCGGGACAAAGCCCCACAATCCGAATCCCATACCGCTGTGACAGCTCCTGCACCTGCTCGAGCGAATCGTATCCATGGCAATCGACATACAGATGCATCGCCCCGGTCCAAAGCTCGCAACACGTGTAGCCCGAAGCCGACGCCGAAGAAAAGAACTCCTCAAGGTCAAAATAACGATGGCTGATATTCATGACGGCAAGCTGGGGATAGCTCATAATTACTCTCCAACCCAAGCGAGGCCCCGTTCCATATAGGAGCGAGGCCCGATTACACAAACGTTATTTGCTCTTAGTAGTCGAACTGGTGATAGTAACGACGGTAGTTGAGGTTGTGCTTGGTGACCGTCTCGTAGTAGGCGGCAAGGCGATCGGTGATCAGCGAGGAGAGGATCCACGGGGAGACGATGACGCGGAACTCGTCGTCAAGGCCGGGGATCGCGAACTCGGCGGTGTCGATGATGTTGATGTCGGTGTCGCCGGTCACGCCGCGGGTCAGGAAGGCGCGGACGCGCTCGTCGAGCTTGCGGTTCTCGTCCTCGCCCATGAACAGGAACACGGGGACGCCCGGCTCCACGAGCTCGAGGGTGCCGTGGAAGAAGTCGGCCGAGGTGATGTAGCGGGTGCGCTTCCACTGCATCTCCTCCAGGATGCACATCGAGAACAGGATCGTCTCGCCCCACAGGGCGCCCGAGCCGATGAACATGGTGTAGGGGGCCAGGGCGTACTTCTTGGCGAGCTCCTCGGCGCGCGGCTCGAAGCGCTTGCGGATATCGAGCATGTCCTTCCAGATGTCCTTGGTCTGCTCGATAAACAGGTCAAACTTGGGGAAGCAGCCGCGGCGGTTGAGCAGGCGCAGGCCGAAGCAGTCAGCGAGGTAGTAGCCCTTCTCACAGCCGCCCGAACCATGGTCAGAAGCCATGGCGACGCAGTTCTCGGCGCCGACAGCCTGGCCGATGGGGCCCTCGGGCTTGGT
The DNA here is from genome assembly GCA_900554465.1 of uncultured Collinsella sp. GTDB lineage: Bacteria > Actinomycetota > Coriobacteriia > Coriobacteriales > Coriobacteriaceae > Collinsella. The sequence goes on along the minus strand of USHF01000046.1, from coordinate 7,049 downwards.
CATGGCGTAGACGCGAATGCCCTTTTCCTTCATCTTCTTGACGGCCTCGAGGACCTCGGGGGTAGTGCCGGACTCGGAGGCGGTGAGCACGACGGACTTCTCGGTCATGCGCTTGTGGCCGGAGACGTTCCACTCGGCGGCGTGGATCAGGTAGACCTCGAGGTCGCGGTCGCCGAACTTGTTCATGAGGTACTCGAGCTGCATGAGCTCGTCCCAGGTGCCGCCGACGCCCATCAGGAACACGGCGTCGTAGCCCTCGTCGGCAACCTTGTCGGCGAGCGCGGTCATCTTCTTGCCGGTCTCGTAGAGCGCCTTGCCGTCCTCGAGATAGCCCTCCTGGTCGAAATGCATGATCTCGATCTTCTCGGTTTCCTTCATTTGTCTCTCCTTTCTGGGGTTGTTTCCACATCCCCCATGCCAACGGGCATCAAAACCCGCTTACATTCCGTAACACTCAGCCGCTTTGGCCTTAAGCGCATTGACTGACTCTTCGTAGCCCTCTGCCTTGACCTCCATTTGCCTGGAGACGGCATCGAGATACGGGTGAACGTCCCATGACTTCAGACGCTCGGCGATTATTGCCGCAACCGTCTGGAAGAACACGAGATTGGGAATTGCGCTGAGCAGCGGAGCCACCTGAGGCACCACAACCTCGTGAGCCCCACCCTTGGGATGGGCCGTGAGCAGCACCGTTTTTGTCGTAACGTTCGATAGCGCATCGGCGATATTCGCAAGACGCTCCGACCCTTGCGGATCGTCGACGATAAACACCAGGTAGCCTGGGGTTATCTGCATCTCGGGACCGTGGACGAACTCCTCGCCCTCGTGATGCATGGCAGGAATCTTGATGGTCTCGCTCAGCTTGAGGGCCGCTTCTTCGGCAACGCCATAGTTGGGGCCGTTGCCGACGACCATGGCGGGCATGTGCTCAGAAAGCTCGAGCATGTGGCCTTGGACATATGCCTCGGCGATCTTGCACATCACGGCATTGGCCTGGATAGCCTCGCGCAGGTCGTCAAGACGCTGGGCAACGCCCTTGGCGTCAATCGTTCCGCGCGCCTGACCACAGTAAATACCAAAGAGCACCAGGTACTCAACGAGGACCTCGACGCCCAGCGTCACAAAGTCCACCGACTCGACGCCCACACCGTAGTCAAGAACGATGTCAGCGTGCTCCTTGATGGGTGCCTCGACGTTTGCCGTGAGCGCAACTGCAGCCATATCGTGCGCGCGCATGTAATCAAGAGCCGCGATCGTATTGGTCGAATAGCCGCTCTGCGAAACGGCGATGTTGAGCGCACGCTGCGGATAGGTGTGTTCAAAATCTACGAAGGCCTCGGGCGTCACAACGGACACCTGCATTTGCAGGGCATCTTGCAGGTAATCGCGAGCGCAATCGGCGGCATGGCGCGACGAACCCGAAGCAACGATGCGCAGCGCGTCAAATGAACCGGACTGGAAAATATCAACGAGCTGCGCTACCAGCTCAGACGAACGCTCGAGGTTCTCTCCCATACGCACATGGGCGAGTTGAACGTAATCGAGCATCTTCATCGTCTCACCTCGCAACAAATCATTAGTATTTGATACCAATCACGATTACAGGTTACGGCTTTTTGATACCTCTTTGTCGATTAATTTATCCCCATCGGCGAACGGTCGATTTTGAGCCATGTAAGGTTGTATATGCAGCCTGCTCAACGAATCAAAATTCCGTCAGCTTTTCAGCCCGTTATGCAAAAAACCAGCTAGTACGTATAGGTATATCCACCCGCATCGCCGCGGTTAAACGACTTGACGTACTCGATCGCCTGGCCGCTCGCATCGAAGCTCACGCACTCAAGCGTCAAGGCAAGATCGCCCTGCTCCAGTCCAAGCAGGCCGGCATCTCGCGCGCCCAGTGCTTCGATATCGAGCTTTTCCTGTGCCATGACCGGCTTTCGGCCCAACATCTCATAGGTCTCGTACAAACTGAAGGCCGACACGTCAATATCTCCGATTGTGGGAAACAGCAGGCACGGGATGAACGCCGTCTCAATCGATACGGGATCGCCGTTGACGCAGTTCAAACGCCGAATCGAATACAGCAAATCGTCCTCGGCAATGCCAAACAGGTTGGCATAATATGGGCCCGCATAACGCTTGGAACGCGCGAGGATGCGGACGGACGGCTCGCCACCCGAAGCACGAACCGATTCGCGAAAGCCTCCTGTTCGCTCGTACGCAACGGGCACTTTCTGTGCCACAAACGCGCCCTTTCCGCGGACGCGTCGAATCTGCCCACGCCGAACCAGCTCATCGACAGCACTTCGGATGGTCAAGCGTGTCGTACCGAATTCCTCGGCGAGGTCTTTTTCGGACGGAATCATGGAACCCGTGGGATATATACCGCGCTCGATACGCTCCTCGATGCGGCGTCGAATGCGCATATAAACCGGGGTGGCATCTATTGTTTCAGCCATTGTTCACCTGCCACGCTCCTCATGCCGTTCTTTTCGCCGTTATCGCCAAAGCGGAACTTTGTGGGCAAAATCACCGATTTGCAATGCTCCACAAAACGCATGTCCTTATCAAATTCTATCGTGCTCTCATAGAACACCGGCGTTCCCTCTTCTTGTTGGAGCAGCTCGGCCTCTTCGGCGTTCAAACGCGAGATGGAGATATGCTCACGTCCATGCTCAACGCGCACGCCACCTTCTTTGAGCAAGACATCGTAAAGGCTCTCGCACTCAAAATCGTGCTCGGGAAGCGATGGGCACAGGGACAGGTTAACGTGAGCCGTCTCGATTGACGCCGGCTCGCCCTCAATAAGTCGAACGCGCTGCATGCGGAGCAAAGGAGCGCCTATAGCCACCCCAAGCTTGTCGGCAAGCGTCTTATCCGCCTCGATGGTCTCGGTGGAAACCAGACGAGAAGAGGGATGCAGGCCGGCAGTCCGCACGGCATCGGAAAAGTTATACGTTTCCTGGAAGATGTTCAGCGGCTTAGGAGGACACACATACGTACCCGATCCACGACGGCTCTCGAGCGTTCCACACGAGATGAGTCGCGTGATACCAGCGCGCAACGCCGTACGCGAAACGCCGATCTCTTCGCACAGCACGCGCTCGGCCGGCAGGCGATCGCCGCCGGCAAGCTGATGGTGCTGGATATACCAAAGAATCCCCTCGATAGCACGATCTTTGGGGGGAATTGCATAAGATTCGCCTGCCATTGCACAGACTCCTCGTTCAGAAACGTATGTCGCCAAAATTAGGCCAGACCACCCATGGCATCAAATTCGGCCTTGATCTTCTCGGCGACATTCCGATACGACTTATATAGGCTTGAATCGCGTTTGACTTCATCGGTCATAACGGGAATCTCTAGTTTGGAAACCTCATCTTTTCCCGTCTGAACCGCCACAACAACGCCCATACCAAGACACATATTACGCTTGGCTGCGTTCATTTTTGCCGCCTTAGCGGGATTTGCCAGAATACGCTGGGCAAATTCCTGTTTAGAGACCGCTTCATCGGCCTCCTGATCGCCCGCCTCGGCTACTTCGCACTGCAACACGTCCGCATAGTCAAAAATCTTCGGCTCGCCGCCGCGCTGATGTACGGCCCACTTGTGACGCGTGGCATCCTGGTAGATAGCCGGCAAAAACGTAAACCGCGGCGGGTCCAAAATCGTATCCGTGATGGTAAACACATCGGGATCAAAGGCATCCTGCGGGTTTTTCTTCTTGAACAGCCCCATATCAGCCTCCCGTACTAGCATTAAACAACTCAAGCTGAATATAGCACCAATTTCAAGCCGCCGCCTTACTCTATCGGCACGCGGCGTCTATGGCTCGCCCAGCGGAAAAGTTCATGGACGAGGGCCGGGGTGCCTGCTTTGTTTTGAGAAGTGGGCTTCGCGAACTTCTCAAAACAAAGCAGGCACCCCGGCCCCGCCAGCAAATAGCGGACACTCTGCATGCAATCTATGCAAACAAGCAAGTGCGCTTAGCTATATTCGGTAAGGTCAAGCACACTGTCCTTCACGATAAGCGCCGGCTCCAGAACGACCTCTTCGGCACGTCTACCGCCCCTACCGGCAAGACGCTTGGACATGCAGCCAAAAGCATGCTCCGCAAGGACACCGGGATCCTGCTCAATCGCGGTCAGCGCCGGCTCAAAGAGAACGTCAGCCGCCGAGTTGTCGTAACTCACCACAGAGATGTCGCCCGGGATGCTCTTCCCCATCTCGTGCAAGCGCTTGAGCAGACCGAGGGCAATGTTGTCCGAGCTTGCGAACACGGCGGTGGCATCGGTTGCAAGCACCGCCTCCGAGGCCTCGTATGCGCTCGGAATGTAGTACTCGCTCTCAAACTCCAGGCGCGCGTCAATAGGCAGGCCAACCTCGCGCAATGCGCGCTCATAGCCGGCGAGTCGCTTGCGACCCGTATTGGAACGGCGCGCGTTAACCAGACAGGCGATGCGGCGATGACCCTGCTCAATCAGATACCGCGTGGCCATGTAGCCACCCATCTCGTGGTCGAACATCACCTTGTCGCACTCGAGTCCCTCAATGGCACGGTCGACCATCACGGCTGGGATAGGCAGATGGCTCACTTCCTCGCGCAGGGCACGATCGTCGGAAAACTCGTCACCCACCACCAGAAAGACGCCGTCGACGCCACGCGTCACCAGCTGGCGCAGGAGCTCCAGATCGTCCTCGGCGCTTCCACCCGAGCTGGTAATAAAGAGCGCGTAACCGTCCTCGCGACAGCGCTTTTCCAAGCTGCCGGCGAGCGAGGCAAAAAAGCGGCTCTCGATATTGGGAACGATAAGGCCCAGCGTGCGCGACTCGCGCATGACCAAGCTGCGCGCGATCTGGTTAGGAACATAGTGGTTGCGCGCCGCAACCTCCTTGATGAGCTTGCGGTTTTCTTCCGAGATGCGACAGGGCCGATTATTGAGAACAAGCGAGACCGACGAAGGGGAAAGCCCCACCTCCTGGGCGATCTGCTTGAGGGTGACTTTGTTGGCCATCTCGCTCCTTCCGGGTTTACGCGCAATCTCTTGAAAGTATAGCGACTGCCCATCTACCTCGGTGATAAACACTTTACCAATCCGGTGGACGGCTGTTTTATCGCCGTCAGCGCACCAAATCCGTCCAGGTGGGGTATATTGCAATCGATTGATGACAACAACCACCAAAAGGCGGATATTCGTATGCACGAGAACGACTTTTTTAACGAGGACCTGCTCTGCGCGCTCGCCGGCGTTGCCGGCGAGGACAACGTACTCATGAGCGAGCCCATGCGCGAGCACACCACGTTTAAGATCGGCGGCCCAGCCGATGTCTTTGTCACGCCCGACACCGAGCAGGGCCTCGTCGCCACGCTCGACACCTGCTACCGCTGCGATCTGCCACTCACCATCGTGGGCAACGGCTCCGACCTACTCGTCGGTGACAAGGGCATCCGCGGCGTCGTCGTAGCGCTGGGCGAGGGCCTCTCCGACATTACGGTCGACGGCACGCACGTCACGGCGGCAGCCGGCGCCTTGCTTTCCGATGTTGCGGCGGCTGCCGCCGAAGCCTGCCTCACCGGTATGGAGCCCATCTCGGGTATCCCCGGATCGGTCGGCGGCGCCTGCTACATGAACGCCGGCGCCTACGGTGCCTGCATGGCCGATGTGCTGGAATCTGTACGCGTCTACAAGCCCGCTCGCATGCTCAACGACGGCACCCGCGGCAGCGGCAATATCATCGAGTTCGATGTCGACGAGCTCAACCTGGGTTATCGCAAGAGCCGCATCGCCGACGACGGCTTTATCGTGCTCTCGGCAACCTTCAATCTCGCCCCGGGCAACGCCGCGATGATCAAGGCCGACATGGACGACTATCGCCGGCGCCGCGAGGACAAGCAGCCGCTCGACATGCCGAGCGCCGGCTCCACCTTCAAACGCCCCGAGGGCCACTTTGCCGGCAAGCTCATCATGGACGCCGGCCTGCGCGGCCACGCCGTCGGCGGCGCCCAGGTGAGCGAAAAACACTGCGGCTTTATCGTCAACGCCGACCACGCCACCGCAGCCGACGTCGACGAACTCATCCGCCACATCCAAGCCAAAGTCAAAGAGCAGTTCGACGTAGACCTAGAACCCGAAGTCCACCGAGTCGGCGAATTTTTATAGCCCGCTCGCCGCGGTCCACTTTAATTAATAACGGGACAAGTGACGTAGCTCACTTGTCCCGTTTTCATTTATTTGCGAAGAACATCGGCCATCCGCAGGATTGAAATCATCGACCGATAAGTGAGTTCCACCTTTTCGCCCGCAAGCAGTCGTTTCGAGCCAATCTCATCTAGCCCCACAAGGCGAGAAAACAGCAAGCTACTCATCGTGCCCTCGTCAATTGATTCCTTTATGGTCTTCAAAACGTCCGTATCATGAAGCGACGCCGAGCTGTAGGGGGCAACACGAGCGGAACTCTCAATTAACGACGAGACAAAAGGATGGAGATGCTTTGGACATAGTCCATCAAACACCACATCCCCATTGTCATCCGAGCCGACTAGTCGCCAACTATAATGATCGACCCAGTCGTCTCCGTCATATATGGTGTCCATGAGCAACTTCCCGTCTAGAGAGAAACCTGTTTGAACATCGGGGCGCAAGACCGCAATCCATCTAGGACCCGCAGCAGCTCCGACCCAACGCACCACACGACAATTGTATATTGCGACTATTTTAGATCTACATGATCAGTTCGAGTTCGCAACAAGGCGATTATTGCAGCTAGGTTATATTTCATTTTCCACTTTGATGAGCCGTCGGCTCCAAATTCCAAAACCGAAGTCCACGGAGTCGATAATTTTATTTAAAAAGAAGGCCCCGAAAGGGGCCTTCGCCATCTTTATATCAGACAACCAGTCCGGTGTATCGCGCTTTGAACCCGGAAGGTCCGGGACTGCGGGCGAGGCATAAGGTTGGTCGCGAGTTCCGCACGCAAAGAAGGCCACTTAATGTGGCCTTCGTCCTGTCTCTTATACACATCTGACGCTGCCGACGACTCCTTAC
>USHF01000045.1 GCA_900554465.1 uncultured Collinsella sp. | reverse complement strand
ACGAGATCTGCGCATGTCTCGTGGGCTCGGAGATGTGTATAAGAGACAGGGCGTGGTGCTCGATACCGAGGGCCACATCCTCACCAACAACCACGTGGTCGATGGCTATGACCAGTACGTGGTGACCATGGATGACGGCACCACCTACGAGGCCGAGTTCGTGGGCAACGACGCTTCGAGCGACCTGGCCGTCATCAAGCTCAAGGACGCAGACGCCTCCAAGCTCACGCCGATTGAGATCGGTGATTCCTCCAAGCTCAACGTGGGCGAGTGGGTCATGGCGATCGGCTCGCCGTTCGGCAACGAGCAGTCTGTCTCCACGGGTATCGTCTCGGCGCTGTATCGCTCCACGGCCATGAGCTCTACCAACGGTAACACCATCTATGCCAACATGATCCAGACCGATGCCGCCATCAACCCGGGCAACTCCGGCGGCGCGCTCGTTAACGATAACGGCGAGCTTGTGGGTATCAACTCGCTCATCGAGAGCTACTCGGGCTCCAGCTCGGGCGTGGGCTTTGCCATTCCGGTCAACTATGCCAAGAACATTGCCGACCAGATCATCGACGGCAAGACGCCGGTGCATCCGTACATGGGCGCCACGCTTTCGAGCGTCAACGCGCTCAACGCCCGCACCAACAAGCTGAGCACCGATAGCGGCGCGTATGTGGCGAGCGTTGTCGAGGACGGTCCCGCCGCCAAGGCTGGCATCCAAGAGGGCGATGTCATTACCAAGCTGGGCGACGACGAGATCACGAGCGCCGATGGCCTGATCATTGCGCTGCGCAGCCATGAGGTGGGCGAGAAGGTCGAGATCACGCTCATGCGCGGCAAGGAAGAGAAGAAGGTCACCGTCGAGCTGGGCTCCGACGAGGAGCTGCAGAACCAGCAGCAGGACGACAGTTCGACCGACACCGGCAACGGTGGCATTACTGACGAGCAGCTGCGCCAGTATCTGGAGGAGCTGCTTGGACAGCAGGGCCAGGGTCAGGGCAACGGCCAGGGTTTCTAACGAGCCACTCCACACATATCGAAGCCAGAGGGGGCTGTTCCGTCAACGCGGGACAGCCCCCTCTTTTCCTATTGATCCGTTGGGACAGAGGAAAACGAATCATTTGGAAATGGCAAGGGCATGGTTTGATCGCGCGATCCATCCCGGTTCGGCGGCTGCCGATTCGGTGCGGTTCGAAAGGGCTATTCGGCCCCGTTGCGACCGGTGGTACTCTAGTATCCGTTTGAAATCGAGCGAAGGAGTGCCGCTATGGAGCAATCGAGCCTGTTTGGTGACGGTGTGGATATCGATACCGAAACGCCCGCGAGCGTGGATGCCGCCGCACCGACCGATGCCCGTGCCCAGGCGGCTGCCCGCGCGGCCGAGTTGCGTCACGAGCTCGATTACCATGCCTATCGCTACTACATGCTCGACGCGCCCGAGATCACGGACGCCGCCTTTGACAAAATGCTTGTTGAGCTCCAGCAGATCGAGGCGACCTACCCCGATTTGGTAACGCCCGACAGCTACACCCAACGAGTGGGTGGGTACGTGAGCGAGCAGTTTACGCCGGTCACACATATGGCGCGCATGTATTCCATGGACGATGCCATGGATCTGGACGAACTTGACGCGTGGCTCCAGCGCGCCGAGGATGCGCTCGGTGCCGGCAGCGTCACCTATACCTGTGAGCTTAAGATCGACGGTCTGGGCGTGGCGCTTACCTACCAAAACGGCACCTTTGTGCGCGCCGCCACGCGCGGTGACGGCACAACGGGTGAGGATGTGTCGCTCAACGTGCGTACCATCAAGGATGTGCCCATGCATCTGTCCGAGGCAGCGCTCGCCCACATGGGCGCCGACCGTGAGCGTACCATCGAGGTGCGCGGCGAGGTCTACATGCCTAAGGGCAGCTTTGTTCGTCTGAATGAAGAGGCCGATGCCGAGGGGCGCGACCCCTTCGCCAACCCACGCAACGCTGCCGCCGGCAGCCTGCGTCAGAAGGATCCCAAGATCACGGCGCGCCGCGACCTGGCCACCTTTATCTACGCCATCGCCGATACCGACCCGCTGCACGTCCACAGCCAGCGTGAGTTCCTCGACTGGCTGCGCAGTGCCGGCTTTAGCGTCAACCCCAACGTGGCCCGTTGTGCTACGCCGGCCGAGGTCCACGAGTTCTGCGCTCAGGCCCTCGAGCACCGCGGCGACCTGGATTACGATATCGACGGCGTGGTCGTAAAGGTTGACAGCTTCCAGCAGCAGCTCGACCTGGGCTTTACCGCTCGCGCACCACGCTGGGCCATTGCCTTTAAGTTTCCGCCCGAGGAAAAGCAGACCGTCCTGCGCGAGATTCGCATCCAGGTGGGTCGCACCGGTGTGCTCACGCCGGTCGCCGAGTTCGACCCGGTGACGGTTGCCGGCTCCACCATCGCGCGCGCCACGCTGCACAACATCGACGAGATCCGTCGTAAAAACGTGCGCGAGGGCGATACCATCATCGTGCACAAGGCGGGCGACGTGATTCCCGAGGTCGTGGGGCCGGTGCTCGACAAGCGCCCGGCCGATTCGGTCGACTGGCACATGCCCGAGGTCTGCCCCGTGTGCGGTAGCCCCGTGGTCCACGAGGACGGCGAGGTGGCATACCGCTGCGTGTCCATCGACTGCCCCGCGCAGCTCAAGGAGCGCCTGCTCCACTGGGTGAGCCGCGGCTGCATGGACGTGGACGGCCTGGGCGACGAGATTGTCGACAAGATGATCGCCGCCGGGCTGATCCACGATGTCGCAGACTTCTACCAGCTCACGGTCGACGACATCGCCGGCCTGGACACGGGGCGCGTGTATGCCATCACTCAGAAGGGTCATAAAAAGGGAGATATCCAATACGATAAAAACGGTTCTCCAAGGCTAGAGAAAGACGGAAGCTATAAACGCTATAAAACTGAACAGGTTGCTTGCACTGCTGGTGACCCTATTTTGGTTGGCAATAAGATTGCCAGTAAAGTAATTAGCGAGCTAAATAAATCCAAGACATTACCTCTGTCTCGCGTGTTGTTTGCGTTGGGAATCAGGCTTGTTGGCAAAAGCGTTGCCGAGTTACTCGCGCGTCGGTATTTAACCGTTGATGCGCTTATTCTCGCGACTGATGAAGATATGGCAAATATTGAAGGCGTTGGCCCGGAGATTGCAAGGAGCGTCCGCGGGTTCTTGTCTGTAAAGGACAATCTCGATGTACTCGAGAGATTGCGTTTATGCGGCTTTTCGCTTGAGGAAAATTTAATGAGTGAAATGCAGTCTAAGTCGGGGCAAATGGGCATATCCAGCGATCTTGCTTCCCCTCAGCCGTTGAAGGATATGACCTTTGTCCTTACGGGAACCCTCGAGAAACGTTCTCGTTCCGAGGCGGGGGATGCGCTGAAACTCCTGGGTGCAAAGGTGACGGGGTCGGTTTCGAAGAAAACCTCCTATGTAGTTGCAGGGGCGAATGCGGGCTCAAAGCTCACTAAGGCCCAAGCACTTGGTGTGCCTGTATTGGACGAAGATCAGCTTGAGGAAATTATCGAAACGGGCGAAGTGCCTGTGGAGTAGGGGGCTGTCATGGCGGCAGACGTACTGTTTTTGGATGTTGAAACTCCAAATGGACACAATGATCGAATTAGCTCAATTGGACTAATTCGATGTGACTGCAATGGTGCCGTCCTTGCAAAGGGTTCCTATTTGGTTGATCCTGAGGAGCCGTTTTCGGAAATTAACATGAGGCTAACGGGCATTTCTCATGCTGATGTTGTCGGTGCTCCTACGTTTCCGGAAATATGGTCACGCTCATTGAAAAGCTTGTTTGACGGAGCCGCTCTGGTTGCCCACAACGCTTCGTTCGATTTGGCGGTTCTGTGGAAGCTATTCGATGCCTATGAACTTGACAGACCCGAGTGGAATTACGCCTGCACTAAAGAGCTTGCCAAGCAGTGGCATCCAGAATACCCAGACTATAAGCTTCCAACGGTTTGCCGATGCTTAAATCTCGAGATGGGGAGCCATCATCGAGCCTTGGACGATGCGGATGCTTGTAGGCGCATCTTCCAATCGCTGATTATGGAAGATAAGAGGCACATCCCCATGTTTGCGCCGTATAGCCTTGGTGTTGGTTGCAGACGACGTTCAAATGAAGGGGCTTCCCGTGCTTTGGCACAGAGAGCGAAGTCGGAAAAAACTGCCGATTACTGCGACTTTCTAAGTTTGTGCGAAATGATAGTCGCCAATGGCAGAGTTGATGCCTTGGAGGCAATGTCGGCACTGCGGTATGTCGAAGAACATGATATGTCGCAAGGCGACCCTTTGCTCGACAAAGTTTGTTCGCTTCTAACTGCCGCTTTGGCGGATGGTGATATAGATGAGCGCGAATCCAATCAATTGGTTGGTTTATTGCGGGGGGTAATCAATCCCTGCTCCGACGCCGTAGCGCATCGACGGGTTCAAATTGAAGGAAAGAAATTCTGCCTTTCTGGTACTTTCTATCATGGTTCAAAAGAGTGTATCAAGCAGTTTATTTTGCAGAACGGCGGTCAGGTGCTGAGTGGAGTGTCAAAGAAATGCGACTACGTAGTTGTTGGCGATGAAGGCAGTGATGCTTGGACTACAAAGAACTACGGAAGCAAGGTAAAGAAGGCCCTGGAGCTCCAGTCCAAGGGCGATGACATTCAGATTGTCAGCGAAGATGCTTTGGGACTTTAGCATAGGTCGTTTTGGTGTAACATAATTGTGTACACAATTATGTTAGGAGTGTGCCATGCCTGTTTGCGTTCCAATTAAAGATATGCGGGACACCGCGAAATTCTCGGAACTCGTTGAAACTACTACTGGTCCAGTGACTGTTACAAAAAACGGCTATAGCAAATTTGTTGTACTTCGATCCGAGGACTACGACCTCATGGTTCAGGAACAGGCTAAGGCTCGTCTGATGGCTCGTATAGCTGTGGCCGAACGGGAACGTGCTGCTGGCGCGGCACGTGATGCCTTTGAGGCTCTCGATGACCTTGAGGCAAAATATGGCCTATAACGTTAAGATTCTGCCTACAGCTGAACAAGAAGTTGACGATATCGTTGATTATCTATTGGGGCATGGTATTTTTACTGCCCGGCACTTTCTTGATAAATACCGTAGTCAGCTCCAGCTTCTTCAAAGTGGTGTAGTTGACTACGGCTTATCGAAGTTACCCGAGCTCGCAGTGCTTGGTTACCATGCTTGCCTCATTAATTCTTATGTAATGCTTTATTACTACGATAACGAGGACGTTGTGATTGCCCATGTTTTTCACCAAAGCCAAGATTATGCCGCATTGGTGATATCTAGAAATCGATTTGAGTTGCTGGATGACGATTAGTAAGAACCGCCCGAAAAGCATGATGCCTTCCGGGCGGTTCTTACTTTGCTGGGGCAACGGGCACGGTGATCTGCGTCACGTAGGTTGCCGGGTCGTCGCTGATGATGTCATCGATGAGGGCGATCTCGCGCGACGGGCCGGCGGGTGCCAGCCCGTGTTCGTGCATATAGCCGAGTATCTGCTCGTAGCGCGAGCCCGCCTGCCCGTGCGTGCCGCGGAAACTTATGGTCAGGCAGCGCGCGGCGGGTCGCGTCTCAACGTCGCCCAAGTAATCATCGGTGTCATCGAGCAGCAGAAAGACCTCGTCGTAGCCATCAAAATCGCCGGCGGCGAGGCGTTCGGGCGCGATACCCACACCCAGATTGCCCAGATAGGCAAAGGTTTCGTGCTGCCCCTGCTGAAGCTGGCGGATATGCCATCCCAGCGAATAGGCGTCGGTGGGATTGACGCGCTCGTGTAGCGTGGCGCAGCGAAGTTCGGGTTCCTCGATTTCGCTAATGGTGTCGAGATCAGCATTCAAAGCGCCATGAAGCAAGGCAAGTCGCTGGTCAATCTTGCGCGACATGCGCTCCAACTCACGCCGCCTGTGCTCAATTAACTCCTGTTGCTTGGTCAGTTGCCGTTGCATCAAATCCATATCGCGCGTAGTGACAAACTCGCGAATCTGGGTCAGCGGCAGGTCGAGAACGCGCAGGTTGCCGATGGTGTTGAGGGTGGAGAGCTGCCGCGATCCGTAGTAGCGGTACCCACTCGCCGGATCGACATACGCCGGCTCCAATAGCCCCATCTGTTCGTAATGGCGCAGTGTGCCCACGCTCAAATTGAGCAGGCGCGCCACCTCGCCAATGCGGAGCAGGCCCTCGGTGTGTTCGCTTGGCATGTCGGTCACAGGACCGCTCCTTTCGGTAAAAACAGGGGAGGAGCGCCAGGCTCGCGTTGCCCCGCTACGCCACCAGCTTGTCAAAAGTTCCGCGGCGGTTGAGCACGGTAAACGCGACAACGCAAATGACCGCCGACAAAATCGATCCGCACGGCGAGGCGATGCCCATGGGAAACAACGTGTCGGAATAGGCGTTCGACAGCAGCCATGCACCGGGTACGCGAATGAGTACCACAGCCAGCACGTTGTGCGCAAAGCCGATGTAGCTCTTGCCATACGCAGCGAAAAAGCCGCTAAAGCAAATGTGGATGCCGGCAAAGATCGCGTCGAAAATGTAGCTGCGCATATAGCCGGTACCGGCGGCGACTACTGCAGCGTCCTTGGCAAAAAAGCCGATAAACGCCGGCGCCACCAGCCACATCAGCACCGTGATCAGGCAGCCGTACACCACCGAGATGGTCATGGCATCCTTGAGCACCTGACGCGCGCGGTCGCCCTTGCCCGCGCCGGCGTTTTGCGCCGTGAGCGCGCTGACGGTAGCGCCCATAGAACTCGGCACGATAAACAAAAAGCTGATCATCTTTTCGACCAGGCCCACGGCGGCGGCGTCGACCAGGCCGCGGTGGTTGGCGATGACGGTGATGAACATAAACGCCACCTGGATGCAGCCGTCCTGCACGGCCACGGGCACGCCGATCTTAAGAATGCTGCCGAGCACCTCGGGCTGGGGGCGCAGGTCGCTGCGCTTAACGTGGATGTTTGTGCGACGGCTCTTGAGCCACACGAGCGCGAGGGCCACGCTCGCCGTCTGCGCGGTCACCGTGCCGAGCGCCGCGCCCACGGGGCCGAGCCCCATGTGGCCGATAAACAGAAAATCAAGCGCGATGTTGATGATACATGCCACGCCAATCACGTACATGGGCGAGCGCGAATCGCCCAGCCCGCGAAAGATGGCCGAAAGAATGTTGTATGCGGCGATAAACGGAATGCCCATAAAGCAAATGCGCAGGTAGGCGGCGGTGCCTTCGACCGCCTCGGCCGGCGTGCCAATGAGCGCCACGATCTGCGGGCACAGTGCGAGCAAGATAGCGGCCAGCACCACCGAGACACCCATAAAGAGCGTGATGGTGTTGCCGATGGCGGTCTCGGCGCGGTCAAACCGGCGCGAGCCCACGGCGTGGCCGACGATGACCGTCGTTCCCATGGCCAGACCCACGAGCGTCACGGTAATGATATAGAGCGTCTGCGCGCCGTTGCCCACAGCGGTGATGCCGGCAGCGCCGCTAAACTGCCCCATCATGTACAGGTCGGCCATGCCGTAGAGCATCTGCAAAAAGTAGGAGAGCATATAAGGCAGGGCAAAGACCGCGATGGTCTTAAGGACATTGCCGCGTGTGAGGTCGTGTTCCATGGGCGGGGCACTTTCTGGCTTAGATCGTTTACGTACCAGTGTAGTGAAAACCCTACAACGATTGTAGAGTCAAGATTTGTGTTGGCAGCGGGGCGAAAAAGTCACGCTCGCGTTCATTTCCAATTGAATACAGGGGCGCGTCCTGCGAGCTTGGTGCCTGCGCCAACCTTGCAGAAATCGATTTCGGAACACTTGACACCGCCGCACGGCGCGCCATAATACGTGGGTTTGCGAACAACGTTTGATGGGGGATGAACCTGCGTGCGCAATCTCAAGATTCTGTTTTCCTATCTGGGGGCATACCGCCGCGATGCCATACTCGGCGTGCTCTTTGTGACGGCCGAGACGGCGCTCGAGCTGTTTATCCCGGTCATCATGGCAAATATCATCGATGTGGGCGTGCCCGCGGGCGACATCAACTACATGCTGTTGCAGGGCACGTATATGTTGGTGTGCGCCGCATGTTCGCTGGTACTTGGCTTGGGCTATGCGCGCACGTCCGCCCGCGTTGCCTCGGGGCTGGGCGCTAACCTGCGCGAGGCCGAGTATCGCAAGATCCAGACGCTCGCTTTTGGCAATCTGGACAACTACGACGCCAGCTCGCTGGTCACTCGCATGACCACCGACATCACCGTCATCCAAAACGCCATCGGCAACGGTTTTCGCCCCATGGTGCGCGGCCCCGTGACGCTCATCGTCGGCTTGGTCTATGCGCTGGTGCTGTCGCGTCCGCTCGCCACCGTTTTCGCGATCATCCTGCCGGTGTTGGCGATCGTACTGGGCGTTATCACCTATCGCGTCAGTCCGCTCTACCGCCAGTTGCAGACCTCGATGGACCATCTCAACGGCGTGGTGCAGGAGGACCTCACCGCCGTGCGCGCCGTCAAGGCGTACGTGCGCGCCGAGCACGAGGAGGCCAAGTTCGATGCCGTCAATACCGAGCTTGCGCGCACCGCGACGAAGACCTTTGGCAACGCTGTGCTCAACTTGCCGGTGTTTCAGCTGTCGATGTACGTGGCGGCGCTTTCCATTCTGTGGATCGGCGGTCGCATGATTCTTGCCGGCGAGCTCGGCGTGGGCTCGCTCACGGGCTTCATGAGCTATGTGCTGCTGATCATGAACTCGCTCATGATGATTTCCAACGTGTTTTTGCTGCTCACGCGCGCACTTGCCAGCGTGGAGCGCATCTCGCGGGTGCTCGACGAGCGTTCGCTTATCCAGGCGCCCGACGCTGCCACTGCCGTGCATGGGGTGGCCGACGGAAGCATCGAGTTTCGCGACGTGTCGTTTAAGTACCGCGAGGATGCAGCCGAGGATGTGCTCGAACATATCGACCTTCGCATCGAGAGCGGCTCGACGGTGGGCATCCTCGGCGGCACGGGCTCGGGCAAGAGCTCGCTTGTGCAGCTGATCGCGCGCCTGTACGACGCCACCGAAGGCGCCGTGCTCGTGGGCGGGCGCGATGTGCGCGATTACGACCTGGCCGCCTTGCGCGACGCCGTGGGCATCGTGCTACAAAAGAACGTGCTGTTTACGGGTACCGTGCGCGAGAACCTGCAGTGGGGCGCGCCCGATGCCACCGACGAGGAGCTGCTGCGTGCCTGCCGGGCGGCATGCGTGGACGAGTTCCTTGATCGCATCGGCGGGCTGGACGGCGAGTTGGGCCAGGGCGGTGCCGGTGTCTCGGGCGGGCAGAAGCAGCGCCTGTGCATCGCGCGAACGCTGCTCAAGCATCCGCGCGTGCTCATTTTTGATGACTCCACCAGCGCGGTCGATATGGCGACCGACGCTAAGATTCGCGAGCATATTGCTCAGATTCCCAATACGACGGTGATTGTCATCGCACAGCGCATTGCGAGCGTCATGGATGCCGATCGCATTGTGGTGTTGGACGACGGTCGTGTCCATGGCGTGGGCACGCACGAGGAACTGCTGGCGGGCGACAACATCTACCAGGAGATTTACGCCTCGCAGATGGAGTTTGCGG
>USHF01000044.1 GCA_900554465.1 uncultured Collinsella sp. | reverse complement strand
CGGCAGCGTCAGATGTGTATAAGAGACAGAGGTATCGAGAGCCTGCGGCGTGAGCGGCAGCGTCACCGTGGAGAGCAGACCGCGCTTGAGCGGTGCCAGGTGCGGGGTAAAGACGACGCGATCGGTCAGGCCAAGGATTTGCTCAATCTCGGGCGTGTGGCGATGCTTGCCCACGCCGTAGGCCTCCAAGTTCTCGTCGGCGCTGCAAAAATGGGTGCGGGCGTTGCAGGACTTACCGGCGCCCGTCACGCCGCTAATGGCATCGACAATCACGGGGCCGTTCTCGGCCACCCAGCCCGCGCGCACGGCGGGCGCGGCGGCAAGGCTCGTTGCGGTGGGATAGCAACCGGCGCAGGCGACCAGCACGGATTTGCCGTCGGCATGGTCGGATGCGGCGGTCTCCAAGTCCTGGCAGAACAGCTCGGGCAGACCGAAGGCACGGGTCTTGAGCAGCTCGGGGCTCGTATGCTCGGCGGCATACCAAGCCTCAAAAACGGACGCGTCGTTCAGACGGTAGTCGGCCGAAAGATCAAAGCAGGAGACGCCCGATGCAAGCAGCGCGGGCACCTGTGCCATGGCAGCCGTGTGCGGCACGGCCAAAAAGACCGCGTCGCAGTTCTTGAGCTCAGGGGCATCATGCGTCGTAAAGACAAGATCGCTTACGCCGGTGAAGCTCGGGTGCACCGCAGACAACGGCTGGCCGGCATCGGCGTTGGACGTAATGGCAGCAAGTTCAAACTCGGGATGACCGAGGACGAGGCGAATGAGCTCGGCTCCGGCATATCCAGCCGCGCCGACGATTCCAACCTTCAAAGACATATCAGACTCCTTGTCTGCGATTTATGCACCGATGCGCATTTCGCAGCGGTCGTTATGAAGTGGGTTGAAACTTTAGCACCAAAAGATGCATTAATACGTAAATGGCTTGCATATTCATGCATTGAAACATTCCCGACACATTCGCTTGAAGGAATTGACAAATGGAGCGGGCCCCGTATTGACCGGCGCTCCTAACGGCGCCGGGCAATACGGGGCCCGCCCATGCGAAAACCAAGTTGTTAGGATGAGCCAGCTGGCTAGAGCTCGACCGGCACCCATTCGTCGTGATTGCAGATAAAAGCCTCGGGATCCTCGACGCTAAAGAAGACGAGCGTGGGGTCGTTAGGCCCCTCATAGTGCTCGCCCAGGCGCTCTAGATGCTTCCACCCAGCTTCGCGCATTTCGCCTAAAGCCCGGTCATCCAAGCCGGCACGCCCGCGCAAGATGAGCCAGCCATGGCCCGGCCGCCAACTCGTGGCCTCAAAGCGCTGGTTTTGCAGCAGCTCTTGCCACACATCTTTGGTGCGCGCTGTTACAAACCACAGCTTGCCGTCCTGGATCTGCGCAAACGAAAACGGACGCACATGAGGCTGTCCGTCAACGCTCGTCGCCAAATACCATGCCGGCACCGACGTCAGATACTCCAACACCGTATTCAATCCGTCCATGTGTCCTCCTGGCGCTAGCTAATTCGAAACGGGTAGTTAATTTGAGACGCGCTAGAGCTCCAGGCGCTCCTCGCTGCCGTCGATATCACAGAAGCGCGCGGCAATGTTGCGGACCGAAAAGAAAGCAAGGCGGCCGTCGTTGGCACTCTCGTGTTCCTCGCCGATGCCCACCATGTGCTTAAAACCCGCTTGACGCACCTTGTCGCTCGCAACTGCGTCGTCCTCAAGTGCGGCTTCACCGGTCAATACGATCCAGCATTCCCCCGGCTTCCAGCCCGAGAGCTCAAACTTGGGATTCGCACTCAGCTCCGCCCACACATCCTTGTCGCGCGACGTGCAAAACCACAGCTTACCTTCATCGACCATGGCAAACGAAAACGGCCTCACGCGAGGCTGATGCCCGTCGGCCACATCGGTCGTGGCCAGATACCACGCCGGAATGCGCCTGAGATACGAGCAGGCGCGCTCAAGCTGAGCTGTGCGGTCGTTGTCGGTCATAGGGACCCCTTTCTTGCGCTCGAATCGCGCCTAAACAAGTTGAAGGTTGACGACGATGACACACGCAAACAGCAGCATCGTCACCACCGCAGCCAGCGCATCCCCGCGGCGAAATGCAAGCGCATGCAGACGCGTGCGGCCCTGCTCGCCGTGATAGCAGCGTGCATCCATGGCGGCAGACAGCGTCTCGGCATGACGGAACACGCCCGTGAACAGTGGAATCGCCACACTGCCGAGCATACGCACGCCGCCGAGCGGGCCACCCGTTACGCGTGCACCGCGGCTTGCCTGCGCGTCCGCCGTCTGCTTCATCTCGGTGGCAAACTGCGGCATAAAGCGCAACGCGATGCCCATGATCATGCCGAGCTCATGCGCCGGAAGCCCCACGCGCGCAAACGGTGCGAGCAGACGCTCAAAGCCCGCGGTGAGGTCGAGCGTCGGTGTGGTGAGCGTAATGGCGCTCATGCCGGCCATCATCAGAGTCAGGCGACACGCCATAAAGGCGGCAGAACGCAGTGAGCCCTCGCTTATCTGCAGAAAGCCGAGCTGCCACAGGATGCGCCCACTCTGATCGGTAAACAAGTTGAGCACCGCGACCACGACGACGATTGCCAGCAGCGGCGCCATCGACGACAGAACGCGACGAGCCGGCACCCGGGACACGACATAGATCAGCACAACGAAAATTGCGACAGGGGCCAATCCGCGGAAGCCGCCGACGGTCAGCGTCGTGATCAAAAACACAAAGCCCAGGAGCAGCTTGGTGCGCGGATCCAGGCGATGGATCGCGCTATCGCTCGGATAGTAGCTGCCAAACGAAAACGCCTCCATCAGCAACCCTCCTCTCGCGCGACCGTTTCGGATTTGGCCTTGTCCGAGACGTTAGAAGAACCGCCTGAGCGACCGATCGGCAAATCTGCCAACTCGTCGGCCAACGACTCAACCGTATAGAGCCCGCCGCGACGCAGCGGCACGCCCGCTTCCGCGAGCGCCAACGCCATGCGCTGGGCAGCGGGAACACCCAAGCCGATTGATTTAAGCTCGTTCGCGTGCGCAAAAACCTGTGCGGGCGTTCCCTCGGCAAACACGGCGCCCTCGTTCATCACAACGATACGGTCACAGCAATTTGCCAGGTCATCCATGCTATGCGAAACCATGACAACAGTCAGACCCTCGCGATGGAGCCGGTCGATGAGCCCCAGGAAATCCCTGCGCGCAGCCGGATCGAGCCCCGCCATGGGCTCGTCGAGCACCAGCACCTCGGGCTCCATGGCGAGCACGCCGGCAAATGCCACGCGGCGCTGCTGGCCGCCCGAAAGCTCAAAGGGGTTCTTGTCGCCTATCGCGGCAAGGTCGAGGCCCACGCGCGCAAGCGATGACGCAACGCGGCGTGCAACCTCGTCTTGTGGCAGGCTAAGGTTGCGCGGGCCAAACGCCACGTCCTGCGCCACGGTCTCGGCAAATAGCTGGCGCTCGGGATACTGAAACACCACGCCGACCTTGGCCTTAACCGCGGCGGCGTCTTTCTTGCTTGATAGGTCGAGCCCCAGCGCGCAAACGCTTCCCTCCTGCGGACGAATCAACCCGTTGAGATGCTGGACCAGCGTCGATTTACCCGAGCCGGTATGACCCGCCAATCCCAGAAACTCGCCGCGGCGCACCGTCAGCGAAACATCACGTAGCGCCCAGGGGCTGTTTGGATCGTTGCCCCAAAGAGCTTGTTTGCTCGATGCGTCCGCAGTGGTCGAGCGCTTGCGCCATCGACGGCGCTCGCGGGCGCTCAGCGAGTAACTATGCGAGAGGTGCGAGATCTCGATAACGGGCTCCGACGCGGCTATCCCGTCGGCCGCAGAGGATCCATTGTCAAGCACATGAGAATCGGATGCGGAAGGCTGCCCTGCGATGTCCGTCCCGCTCCGCTCGGCATAAGCCTGTGCAATCTCGGCGACCATATCTGCCTCGCGCACCTGCGCGCAAACGGAAACGCCCTTCTCACGAAGTGCCCTACCTAGGCAGCACGACGCCGGCATATCCAGGTTGAGCTGCGCAAGTTCGTCCGCCCGCGTCAAGATTTCCTCGGGCTTACCGAGCATGGCAACGCGGCCCGCTTGGAAGACAGCAACGCGATCGGCCTCGGCGGCCTCTTCCATAAAGTGCGTAATCATCACGATGGTCATGCCACGATTGTGCAACGCGTGGCAAGCCTTCATGAGGCCCTTGCGTCCACGCGGATCGAGCATCGAAGAAGCCTCGTCCAATATGAGCACGCGCGGTTCCATGGCGAGCACGCCGGCAAGCGCCACGCGCTGCTTTTGGCCGCCCGAAAGCGCATGGGTCTCGTGACGCTCAAAGCCCACCAGGCCCACACCCTTCAGCGCCTCGCGTACGCGCTGCGCAATTTGCATCGATGGCACACCAAGGTTTTCGGGACCGAACGCAACATCATCTTCGACAAGCGTTGCCACCAGCTGATCATCGGGATTCTGGAATACCATGCCCGCAGTCGAACGAATGTCATAGACCAGCTCGGGGTCGGACGCATCCATGCCGTTGATACGTACCGTGCCCGCATCGGGCTGCAACAGTGCATTCAGATGCTTGGCAAACGTCGACTTGCCCGACCCATTGCCACCGAGGATGCAGAAAAACTCGCCATCCTCGATGTTCAGATTGATACCATCGAGCGCTTTCGCAGCGCCATCGTAGCTAAAGGAAACGCCCCGACACTCAATCATGCGCGGCCTTTGACCTGGTCCTTCTTGGGCGTGATGAGGTTGGAGACCGCCTTGTACACCGCCAGCGTCAACACCGAGTTGAGCACGGTCTTGATGAGGTTGAACGGCAGCACCGCAGGAATCATGAGCGGGGCGATCACATCGACCGAGCCATACCAGAACCATACGCCAATGGTAAGATTTGCGACCATAGACAACGCCGTAGCGGCAATAACGCCGAGCACCAGGCCAATCACGGCACCCTTATAGGTATGCATCTTCTGGTAGACGATAGCCGCGGGCAGAATGTAGCCCAGCGTGGCAACCAGATTCATAAGCGCGCCGACCCAGTCACCCGTAGTGAGCGCATGGATAACGATCGCCATGGCTGCAACAGCGGTACCAGCACCGGGGCCATACGCAAATCCGCACACCATCGCCGGCACCAGCGACGGGTCGTAGGTCAAAAACGGCGCCGAAGGAAGGATGGGCAGCTGCACGTACATAAACAGGGCGCCCAAGGCGCACATCAACGCCATGGTAACGAGCTGTTTGGTGCTCCACCTATTCGTGTTCTCAAAATGGATATGCTGCGACTGTTCAGACATAAGATCACCTGCCTCTTTCATCCGGACTCTAACCGTTGGTACTGGGGTCTCACCAGTTCAGCCGGCATGCGAACCAACACACGCACGGGTCGCGGACTCATCGGCTCGGTCGCAGACGCCTCGTCTGCGCCACGGCACCCCTTTGGCACCGCCCGATTTACCGCCAGTGGGGAATTCCACCCCGCCCTGAAACAGCAATTGCAAGTGTAGCACGAGCAATCGTTCGCGCAAGTATGCCGAGGGTAATTTATGGCGGGAGAAACGGAATGGAGATGCGTCCCATTTTCCGTAATCATCAATCCACCAACGCACCCAATGCTTCGCACCGCGCAGTAGTATGAAGGAGGTCGCTGCGCAACCCGCGTATGTCAGGAGAACAAATTGGCAGTAAAACTTGATCTCGGAAAAGCTCTGTCCCAAGCCGCCGGTGAGATGGCAAAAGACGCATCGGCGGCCATCGAGTCCGCCGCCAAAGGCGCCACGAATGCAGCTGAGGGCGCGGGAAACGTTATCGTCGATACGGCCACCTCGGCATCCGAGGCCATCGGCAGCGCCATGTGCTCGGTTGCGGAAGGTATGTCGAGTGCCGGCGAGCAAATTGCATCGTCCGATGCAGGCAAAACGATTATAGGGGCCGCGAACGCGGTAGGCGGAATTGCCATCGGTGCCGCCGTAGATCTGGCCCAAGGAGCATCGTCCCTTGCGTCCGACGCGGCGTCGACCGTGGAGGGCGGGATCAATGCCATCAAGGAGAACTCATTCTCCGCGCGACTCCGCAGGGCACGTATCAAGGGTTTCCGTGACGGAATCAAGCAGGGCGCCTACCTTGCGGGAGAGAAGCGACACAATTTCATCTACGCATATGTGGCAACGCTTTGCTTCCTGATGCGCTGCGACGGTGACTTTTCCCAAGAGGAGCAGAAGTGGCTCGAGGAGGGTCTCGATTACCTCAAGCTGGACGGCGGCCTCCCAAATAACGTCAAGACAAAGGTGCAGGTCATCGCGGATGACAAGGGTTTGTCCTTCGACCAAGTCAAGGACTACTTGGACAACGTTAGCATCGTGTCGTTGGACTCCATAGCCGAGCAGTTGCAAGTCGCCGCGGCGGCGGACGGCCAGGTGACAGAAGAAGAGGAGCATGCCTGCAGACTCTTTGCCGACTATATGGCGGCGAGGGTGGCATGCATGGCCGTTGACGAGAGCGGGGCCGAGCAGGCAGTCGAAAAGTCCGTCCGCGAGTACGGCGAGAACCTTCAGCGCATCGACCGGGAGTTCAAGGAGCGGACGCGACTGCAGGATGCTGACGCCGCCTTTGTCGTCGCCGCAACCATGCTCCAAGTCGCCCGCATTCTTATCATCAACTCACTGACGGAGGTCGAGTGTGCCGGAGCGGGCAACGTAAAAGAACACGCTCTGCACAACTTCCAAAGTCGTGTCTTCTCTGGTTTCGATGACAGGATGCCACGGGAATCGAACCATCTGTTCGCCTCAAAACATCAAATTCTTAATTCACGCGGAGTGCCCTACGACGCGACACGCTATGAGGCAGAAAACATCGGGCTCTTCAAGGGTGCAAACCACCGGTTCGCGACCCTCGGCCACGACCCAGTGCTCGGTCTCGTATTCGGAACATCTAACATCATGACCAACAGCATCACCTGCGTTAAAGATACTAACGTTTTTGGTATTGGTGCACGAATTCCCGCAACCTACTCGGTCTCCTATGACGCCTTTGGCAAAAATCCACAGATCGGGGCGCCCGCTGGGACTGTAGAGATGCTGGTTGCGGCGGGAAGACGCGTCGTGAGCGAGCCGGATGCCGCCGCGGCTGCTCTAATCAAGCAGCTGATCCACATCGGCACAGACCTGTACACACCGTGCGGGATACAGATCCCATTCGCCAATCTTATCCTCGACAAAACACATACCGAGGTGCTTACCAAATACGTCAGCACCGGCGATGTGCTGAAGGTCGGCGCGCAGGCAGGTATGGCCGCGCTTATCAACTGGTTGATAGCGGCACTTCACGGGTGCTCACTGATATTCAAGGACGACGGATCAGATTACTGCACCGAGATGTACCAAGCACGTACCAAGAAAATCATCCTCCTGTCCGATACCATCGCAACTTCAAGCAGCGTCATACGGGCGTTAATCAAAGAGAATCCCAAGTGCCTCGACCTCGGAGGCGCAGCGATACTCGTCTACCGACTGTTCTCGGACGCGCGTTTCATTGCTAAGCTCAAAGAAGAGTATATGCAATCGGAGCTCAATATAATCTACAACGAGCGAGCAAAAGGGCTGCTCTGATTCCTCGGCACCCTACCTCTTACATCACCATTCAAACAAAGCGGAAAGCGCCTCATTAAATAAAGACATCAGCACAAAAAGGACCCCTTGTCCGCGGCTCCAAAGGAGCAGGACAAGGGGTCCCAATCTAACCGAGGACGTTCCGGAGAGAAACCCCGTCACGCCCCCGGATTCCCGGTGGGAGTTCTAGACCTTGTCGGCCTTAGTACATACCGCCGCCCTGCTGACCAGCGGTGGCAGCAGCGATAGCGTCCTCAAGCTGAGTGTTCTTGGGCACATCGGAGACGGTAGCCTCGGTGATGAGAATCAGGCTGGCGACAGAAGCAGCGTTCTGCAGGGTGACGCGGCTGACCTTGACGGGGTCGAGGACGCCCATCTCGATCATGTCGCCCCACTCGCCGTTGGCAGAGTTGAGACCCTGGCCGGCGGGCAGCTCGGCAACCTTGTCGACCACGACGGCGCCCTCAAAGCCAGCGTTCTTGGCGATGGTGGCGACCGGAGCAGTCAGAGCCTTCTTGACGATGTCGACGCCGATCTTCTCCTCGGGGTCGTCAAGCTCAACGGCGTCGAGCGCAGGAGCAGCGTCCATGAAGGCGACGCCGCCGCCGGCGACAATGCCCTCCTCGACAGCAGCACGGGTAGCCTGCAGGGCGTCCTCGACGCGGTGCTTGATCTCCTTGAGCTCGGACTCGGTAGCAGCGCCGACCTTGATGACGGCAACGCCACCGGAGAGCTTGGCCAGGCGCTCCTGGAGCTTCTCACGGTCGAAGTCAGAGGTGGTGTTCTCCATCTCGCCCTTGATCTGAGCGATGCGGGCGTCGATGGCCTCCTTGGAGCCAGCGCCGCCGACGACGACGGTGTTGTCCTTGGAGATAGTGACGGACTTAGCGGTACCAAGCATATCGGCGGTGATGTCAGCGACCTTCACGCCCAGCTCGTCCAGAGCAGCCTGGCCACCGGTGAGGACGGCGATGTCCTCCAGGATGCGCTTGCGGCGATCGCCGTAGCCCGGGGCCTTGACGGCGCAGACGTTGAGGGCGCCACGGATCTTGTTGAGGACGAGGGTCGGCAGAGCCTCGCCATCGATGTCCTCAGCGATGATGAGCAGGCCACGGCCAGCGCGCTGGACAGCCTCGAGAACAGGCATGATGTCCTGGACGCTGGAGATCTTCTGGTCGGTGATGAGGATGTACGGATCCTTCATCACGGCCTCCATGCGGTCGTTATCCGTGACGAAGTAAGCGGAGACGTAGCCCTTGTCGAACTGCATGCCCTCGACGGTGTCGATGGTGATGTCGAACGTCTGGGAATCCTCGACGGTGATGACGCCGTCCTTGCCCACGACCTCCATGGCCTCGGCGATCTTCTCGCCGACCTCGGGGTCACCGGCGGAGATGGTACCGACGGAAGCAATCTGCTCCTTGGTCTCGACCGGCTTGGCCTGCTTCTTCATCTCGGCGACGGCAGCGTTGACGGCCTTGTCGATGCCGCGACGGATGGCCAGCGGGTTGGCGCCAGCGGCGACGTTGCGCAGACCGTCGTTGACGATGGCTTGAGCGAGCAGGGTTGCGGTGGTGGTGCCGTCACCCACGGTGTCGTTGGTCTTGGTGGCGACCTCCTTCACCAGCTGGGCACCCATGTTCTCGATGTTGTCCTCGAGCTCAATCTCCTTGGCGACGGAAACGCCGTCGTTGGTGATGGTCGGGGCACCAAACGTGCGCTGCAGAGCAACGTAGCGACCCTTGGGGCCCATGGTGACGGTAACGGCGTCGGCCAGAGTGTTGACACCCTTGGCGAGCTTAGCGCGGGCATCGGTGTTGAACGTAATGTTCTTTGCCATGGTAGGTAATCCTCCAAAAGAAACGTGACTCGCGTCGCCGCTTGCGAGTCCTATGCGGCGGGCGCGTTCAAAGACGAATCAGAGATTCTGACGAGACTAGGCCTCGACAACAGCGTAGATGTCGTCGGCGCGCATCAGCAGATACTTCTCGCCGTCGACCTTGACCTCGTTGCCACCGAACTTACCGTAGATGACAATGTCACCGACCTTGACGTCCATGGGGATGCGCTCACCCTTGTCGTTGACCTTGCCGGCACCAACGGCAACGATGGTGCCGCGCTGCGGCTTCTCCTGGGCGTTGCTGGCGATATACAGACCAGAAGCGGTCTTCTGCTCGGCCTCGTCGGGCTTGACCAGAACACGATCTGCAAGCGGCTTCAAAGACGACATGCTTGTCTCCTCCTTTTTGGGCCGCGTGGTTATGCCACGCGAATTAACCCTTTTTGTTTGCGTACGCGTTGAATGGTACCCACGAATGGCGGGTTATACAACACGGAGTCAAAAAATCTTATTTTTTGGCACTTAGATTTTCTGAATGCCGGAGGATAACTTAGCAGTGGCTCCCGTGTCTGTCTCTTATACACATCTCCGAGCCCAC
>USHF01000043.1 GCA_900554465.1 uncultured Collinsella sp. | reverse complement strand
TCTCGTGGGCTCGGAGATGTGTATAAGAGACAGACCTACACCTGGCTCGACCAGCTGTACAACGCCCCGCGCAAGTGGTACCTGTGCCGTCGCCTGACGCCCTCCGATGCCCGCTTCGCCGGCCCGGCGCCCGCCTTCGGCCCCGAGAGCCTCGACATCCCCTGGGCCATGCGGCCCGATAAGAAGCTGTCGGCGTCTGATGTGAAGGACCTGCTCGCCACCACCTACGACGGCACTGAGTACGACCCCTACGGCACCAAGGGCACGCCCGCCACGCGCGGCGCCTATCGTCCCATCGGCATCAACCGCAACAGCCAGCTTGCCGTGCTGCAGCTGCGCCCCTATGCGCAGCCGGCGTATCGCGCCGTGCAGTGGATGGCGTTTGGCTCCAACTCGTTTAACGCGCTCGTGCCGCTGTACGCCAATGTCGAGACCATGCCCGAGTACTATGCCGACACGCAGGCTCGCGTGACGTCCGAGAATTTCTATTGGGCAAATCGCCTGATCGGTGCCTTGGCCGATGTTCGCTTCCATGAGTGCGGTCGCGCGGTCGAGGATTATCAGGAGAAAGTTGGCGGCATGGGCCACAAGCAGATCCACGACGTCGATGCCGCCGTGGCCGCGCTGCCCGAGGCCGAGGCGCCCGCCGAGCTCGCCCGCGCCAACGAGGCCTTTGCCGAGCTCGTGCGCGTGGAGACCGATGCCCTGTTGGGCAAGGTGCTCTACACCACGAGCTGTGCCATGAAGAACTCCTTCGCGATGAATGACAACGTAAGGTAAAGACGGCCTTGCGGCGAACGAGCGGGACAAACGCCGTCAAAGGCTTCGCCCCGCTCGATTTCTATCTTGGCGATAAAACGATTTTGTGTCGTTCACCCAATCTTGGGTACAAGAACGCCAATGCAGTTGTTCATGATTGGAGCCAACCATGGTTATGAAATTCGATCAGCTTGTTAACGGTGCCATCAACGTGGGCTTCGGCGCCGCTGCCGTTGCCGTTGAGGGCGGCAAGAAGGTCCTTGACGACCTCAATACCAAGGGTGAGCAGGTGCGCAAGGACGCCGGCACTCCCGATATCGCCCGCAGCGTGTCCGATATGTTCGAGCAGGCCGGCGGCACCATTTCCGACCTGACCGAGCGCCTGGGCATGCAGGGCGAGACTGCGGCGCAGCGCGTGCTCGACGAGCTCATCCTGGCCCGCGTCCGCGTTATGACCGCCCCCGAGCGCACGGCCTTCCTGGCCCATGTGCGCGACATCGTCGACTCGGTCGAGGACAACGTGACTTCGGTGCCCGTCGAGTCCGTTGAGCCCGACGATGCAGAGGACACCGAAGAGGCCGAGTAGCAGCGCAGATGGCAGATTCCACCACTGATTACAACAATCTAGATCCCTTGGGTGACGAGACGGCGGTTGTCGATGAGGTTGAGGCCGCCGTCTCGGGCGCTCGCAAGAAGCCACGCGCTGTCGATATGGTCCCCGAGGAGCCCGACGCGATGGCGCCGGACGAGGAGTATCAGCTCACACCGGCAGGTCGTCGTGAGCGCATTGGGCAGATCGTTCGCCTGATCAAAAAGTACCGCGTATGGGATAACCTCACGCCGGTGCGTCTGCGTCGTCTGCTCGAAGAGCTCGGTCCCATGTTCGTCAAGATGGGGCAGATCCTGGCCAACCGGTCCGAGATTTTGCCGCAGCGGTTTTGCGACGAGCTGCGCCGCCTGCGCTCCGACGTAGACCCGGTGCCGTATGAGGTAGTGCTCCGCTGTCTGGAAGAGGAGTACGGCCAGCGCTTGGGGCAGATGTTCGACGCGATCGACCCCAACCCGCTCGGAAGCGCGTCGCTCGCGCAGGTACACCGTGCCCGCCTGGTGACGGGCGAGGACGTGGCCGTTAAGGTGCAGCGCCCCGGCGCGCAACAGGTTATGGCGCAGGACATCGACATCATTCGCTCGGTGGTGCGCATCGTTTCCAAGTTCGTCAACACCGATCAGTTTGTTGACCTGCACGGTGTGGTCGAAGAGCTGTGGACCTCATTTCGCGAGGAGACCAACTTTTTGGCCGAGGCCAAAAACCTCAATGACTTTTACGAGTTCCATAAGAGCGTTCATGGCGTGACGTGCCCTAAATCCTATCTGGACCTGTGCACCGAGCACGTGGTGGTTATGGACTACGTCGACGGCATTTCGATCGCCGATCCTGAACGCTTGGTGGCCGAGGGTTATGACTTGGAAAAGATCGGTGCCGCAATCGTCGAGGACTACTCGACGCAGGTGCTCGATGACGGCTTTTTCCATGCCGACCCGCATGCGGGAAACATCATCCTCAAGGACGGCATTGTCTACTTTATTGACCTGGGCATGGTCGGGCGCATGTCGAGCCACGACCGCGGTATCGTCAAGGATATGATCTTTGCCGTGGCCGAGGGCGATGTGCCCAAGCTCAAGGATTCGCTCATGCGTTTTGCCGTGACGCGCGGTGATTCGGCCGAGCTCGATCATTCGGCCTTTTTGTCCGATTTGGACTTTATCGTAGCCGACTTTGCAGGACTCGATCTTAAGGACCTGGATATCGGCGAGTTTTTGACCTCGTTGCTAAACCTGGCGCGCAAAAACGACGTTGAGCTGCCGAGCGTGGTGACGATGTTCGCCCGCGGCATGGTGACGCTCGAGGGTCTGCTGACCGAGTACATGCCCAACGTCAACATGATCCAGATCATCCAAGCGCACATCAAAAACGAGAAGAGCGCCTATGTGCGCGTCCGCGAAATGGGGCGCGACTTTGCGGCGAGCAGCTATCGCGCGGCAAAAGGCTCGCTCGAGGCGGCCGAGTATCTGGGCTTGGCGTCGCGTATGCTCACGCGCGGCCAGCTTAAGGTGAACACGCAGATCATGAGCAGCGATAAGGCGCTGCGGCAGCTGGGTGGAATCATCGACCGCATGTCGATGGCAATTGTGATCGCCGGTCTGTTTATCGGTTCGTCGGTGGTGTACTACGCGCGCATCGAGCCGGTTGTGTTTGGTATCCCGGTGATTGGCTTTATGGGCTACGTGAGCGCGCTGGTGCTGGCGCTGATGCTGGGCCGCGAGATCTGGCGCAACAGCCACGGCGGCAAGCGGTAACGATTTCGCGGGATCAGAGGAAGACGGATCCTTTTGCTCGGCATTCCATCCTCACCCTTTTCTATCGCAAACCATAGCTTTTACCTTGGGCTTCGCCTGTGTGCGGGGCCCTTTTGCGTGATACCATACTGACAGTAATAATCGATGGCCTAGATGGTGGTGCGGAGACGCACGAATGCGTGGTTTTCCTGCGCGTTTGGGAGAATCGGGGTGCAAGTCCCCGGCTGTACCAGTAACCGTAATTCCTCTTGGCCCGGGATAGTCGCGTCGCAGATCGGACGGCGCGCCCGGGTCGGTAAGGTTAAGTCGGATCGCCTCCCATCTTGTACGCGGCCGCGGCGCATGCCGCCGGTACGCGTTGGGCTCTGGAGGGAAGGGGGACCCCGATGGGGGTACTCGAGCGCAATGTGCGCGATGACGTGGGGCAGCCGCTGGGCAATGCTCCAAGTTCAGACAATAGGAGACAAATGGATATGTTTGAGGACGAGTGCCAGCGCGCCTCGTGGCGTCGCCATGGAGCGATTGCCCGTGGCGTAGCCAAGCGCGGTCTGGTGGCGTTCCTGGCTTTTGCCATGGCTTTTGGCACCACGCCGGCGCAACTTTGGGCCGAGGGCGCCGAGGGCATTGCCGAGGCTGTGGCTCAGGCTGCGACGCCGGGCGAGGACGCAGCGCTTGCGGGCGGTACCGCTGAGCAGAGCGGCGCCGAGGTTTCGGATTCCGAGGGCGCGCCTGCAGCTAGTGCAGCCATAACAGAGGCAGCAACTGGCGGCGAAGGCTCGGCGACGGGGGAGAGCCCTGCCACGAGCGAGCAGTCTTCGACGGCATCCGCTGGCCAAGCGGGATCTGCCGCCGCGGCTGCCGTTCAGACAGAGAACCCGACAGAAACCGGCGATGTCGCCAAGAAGCAGGTCGAGGTCTCGTTCTCGATTATCGGCACCGATGCTGACGGCAAGGCTCAGACCTGGGTGGCACCTACGCAGCTCAAGCTCGACGAGGGCGCGACGGCTGCGGATGCCTTCATTAAGCTGCAGGAGAAGATGGGCCTCAAGGCGAAGTACGAACCGAACACGGCATACGGTTTCTACCTCGAAAGCATCACATCTCCGAGCGATGGCCGCACGCTTGCCTACGATCCGACGACTTATGCCTTCTGGCAGCTGTTCGTCGACGGCGCGTCTTCCTCGGTTGGCGCGAGCAGCGTCAAGCTCACCCAGGGGCAGAAGATTGAGTTTGCCTATACGGCTGGTAGCTCGTCCCCTGTCGTTAAGGACCAGGTTGCCGCAAATGTGACCGTCATTGGTCGCGATGCCCAGGGCAAGACTCAGACTTGGGTCGATAACGCGCAGTATGTGGTGACGTCCGGCTCGAGCGCACTTGACCTTACGAAGGTCGCGCTCGAGGCGAATGATATTGACGCCGTTGCTGCGGGCTCCTTCATTCTGAGCCTTAAGTACAACGGTGTTGAGCTGGGTACGCCCCAAGATTATTCGACCTATTGGCAGCTGTTTATCAACGGCAAGTCGAGTGACTATACGGCGGACAATGTCACCATCCATGCCGGCGATACCGTCACGTGGTTCTACGGTGGCTGGGGCGACCAGTTGCCGTCCGATTCTGTCCATGCTTCTGTTCAGGTTCTCGGTAAGGACAAGGACGGCAAGCAGCAGGTTTGGGCTTCGACGGGTCAGACGAGTCTCAAGGCGGGCTCTACTGCCAAGGATCTCCTTGAGCAGACCGGCCTTAAGCTCGATGCTAGCGAATCGTCTTGGGGCTGGTTCCTCAACGGTATTACTTCGCCGTTCGACAGTAAGTCCTATGGCTGGGATGCTGCGACCAAGAGCTATTGGCGCTTCTACGTAAATGGCAAGTTCGCCGACGTTGGCGCCGGTGCCTACAAGCTCCAGGAGGGTGACGCCGTCACCTTTATGTATGGTGCTGACGCCGATGCCCTCCCCGGTCAGGTGCTTGGATCCGCCGATGTTATCGGTCCCGATGTCAACGGCAACAATACTCGCTGGGGCTCGGCAAGCAGTGTTTCTTTGCCTGAAGGCTCTACTGCCCAGAACCTTATTGAGACGGTTCTGAAGGCCAAGGGCGTTACGTACAACGGCTCCCAGAGTGGCGAGTACTGGTTCCTCAATTCCATCAAATCGCCGTTCGAAGACAAGTCGTACGGTTATGATGCTGCGACCAATAAATATTGGCACCTGTATATCAATGGAGAGCCCTCCTTACTCTGCGCCAATCAGATTACGCTCAAGAGCGGCGATAAGGTCACGCTTGCCTATACCACCGACGATTCGCCCATGCCCGATCCCGACAAGGTTGTCGTGGACCCGAGTGCGACGACTCCTGATTGGGATGCCGAGTGGGCCGGCTACGGCAACAGTGGCAACGGTTCGACCGTAACGGATGCCAAGACGCCTGCGCAGGCCGCCGGTCTTAAGTGGGCCTTCGATTGGAAGGCCGAGTCTGGTCAGCAGTATGCCAACTGCAGCGAACCTGTCATCGCCAACGGCTTTGTGTACATCGCGACCGAGAACGAGCTCATCAAGATCGATTCGTCCA
This sequence comes from uncultured Collinsella sp., assembly GCA_900554465.1. GTDB lineage: Bacteria > Actinomycetota > Coriobacteriia > Coriobacteriales > Coriobacteriaceae > Collinsella. Next base: position 4,462 of record USHF01000043.1, on the reverse strand, counting down.
CGGGCAAAAAGGTTGCCTCTGCGCCGCTTGCCTCCAAGGTGAGCTATACCTCTCGTCCGATCTATACCAATGGCCTTATCATCGTTCCGCTCAACGGCGGTGCGGTCCAGGCGATTACTGCAGACAAGCTGATCTGCAAGTGGCTGACGCCTGGTTTGACGGACTTGACGCAGAGCTCCTGCACCGTCGTTTCGGACGGCGAGTACGTCTATGTAGGCTCGGTCGATATTTCGTATGACGAGAATTACAACGCGACCTACGGCAACGGCTCCTTTGCGCGCATTAAGATTGCCACGGGCGAAGTTTCTTGGCAGAACATCGACCCTGCCGAGGGCTATTACTGGACTGGTGCGGCTTTGACGGATAAGTATGCCATCGTTCCTACGAGCGCGGGTACGCTTAAGTGCATTGATAAGACGACGGGCGATGTCGTTTCGACCATGAAGCTCGGCGCTGTCGCAAATGCCGATTGCATTGCCGATCCGTCCAATGGTTCGACCTTCTATCAGATGACGCACGACGGAAAGCTCCATGTGATTTCGCTTTCGGCGAAGGGCGTGCTGAGTGAACAGAAGACGGTTGATCTGGGCCTTACGAATAATCTGAGCGCCCCTGCGGTGTCTGGTGACAATCTGATTGTCGGCGGACAGACGGCTACTGGCTCTGCTCTGGTTCTCTATAACCTGAAGACGGGTAAGACCACGATGGTCGCTGCTGCCGACGGCAAGGCGCTGCCGGCTGGCCTCAACGGTATTGCTGCTACTCCGCTGGTGAGTGTTCAGGGCGGCAAGACCTATGTGTACTTCACCGTTAACAGCGCGGATAGCAAGGATTACGTCAACTACTCTGCTGGTGGTGGCGTGTATCGCTATACGCTCGGCGATGCAGAGGCGACGCAGATTTATGATGCGGCTGGTCATTACCAGTACTGTGACTCTCCGGTCATTGCCGATGCTTCTGGCAATCTCTACTACATTAATGATTCGGGCACGCTGTTTAAACTTGGAGCTGTCGAGTCTTGGACGGTTGCCTTTAACTCCAACGGCGGGTCTGCTTGCGACACTAAGTTTGTTGCTACGGCCGATGGCAAGCTGGTCAAGCCGGCCGATCCGACGCGCGATGGCTACACTTTCGGCGGTTGGTATACCGATGAGGCTTGTACGCAGGCGTATGACTTTAGCACGCCGGTGACGGCCGATCTGACGCTGTATGCCAAGTGGACCAAGAATGCCGTTAACCCTGGCGGTGATGGCGGCGCTGGTTCGAATGGCGGCGGCGGTTCTGGTACCGGTACTGGTTCCGGCACTGGCGCTGGCGCGGGTTCTGGCTCCGGCTCGAAGGGCGGCGCTATTGCCCCGGGCAAGAAGCCGGTGACCAAGACGACGGTGTCGACCAAGACCGAGACCAAGGACAACAAGTCCGACAAGAAGGACTCCGATAAGTCCGATAAGAAGGACGAGAAGAAGTCTGACAAGAAGGACAGCAAGTCCGACAAGAAGTCCGACAAGAAGTCCGATTCCAAGTCCGATACGGGTGCTGCTTCTACGACCACTGCTAAGAAGTCCTCTAGTGCTTCCGAGCAGGAGACTGGCACCAACCCGCTCGCCATTGTTGGCGTTGCCGCCGGCGTCATCGGTCTCGCCATCGTCGGCGTGTTCGTGTTCACCAAACGTCGGTAGGTGAGGGTTGTGTCCAATAAATCCAAGGACGCTGACCCCAAGCAACCAGATTCCTCGTTCATTCAGTTCGACGATGCAAAGCAACAGGGCGCCGCTTCGGCGGCGTCCGCCTCTCGTCGCAAGGCGCTCCTTGGCGTTCTTGCTGCCGCGTGCACCATTCTGATCGTCGTCTCGCTGGGCTTCGTCCATCCTTCCGAGAGCGGCGCCTGGTCCATTGACTGGATCGTTCAGACCGTGACGGGGGAGAGCGTCGTCGCCAAGGACACCAAGGGGTTTGGCTCGACTACGACTACGACTTCGGGCGAGGCCAGTTCCAAGGATTCCGAGTCTTCAAACAAGGAATCGGACAAAAACTCGGATAGCAAGAAGTCCGAGGACCGGGGCGGCAAGAAGTCTGGCGATAAATCCGCTGCCCAAAATACGGGAGCCGGTGATACTTCCAATGCGTCTGGCGGTGCTTCTTCGGGCGGTGGCCAGTCGTCTGATGGAGCCTCATCCTCTAATGGTGGAAACGCCTCCTCGGGCAGCCAAAGCGGCTCACAGGAGTCCAACTACGTTACGGTGACGGTTTCGGTCACATCGAGCGCTGTGGGCAATCCCGTGTCCTCTGGCGGCACCTTTACCTTTAACGAAGGCGCCACCGTTTACGATGCCCTGTGCGCGCTGGGCCTTTCTGTCAACGCACACGGCTCATCGTACGGCACGTATGTTTCTGCGATTGGTGGTTTGGCCGAGAAACAGTACGGCGGCACGAGCGGCTGGATGTACTCCGTCAACGGCACAACGCCCATGACGGCCTGCAGTAACTACGTTCTCTCCAATGGCGACAACGTCGTTTGGTATTACGTAACGGGCTAGAGGCCTCGACATAGCGCGCCAGACGGGCGGTTCGGACAAACATCCGGGCCGCCCGTTTTTCGTGCGAATGGGACTGGGTCGCCGGGTCTCTCGGCAAACAAAAAACCGGTTGGAATGGGAATTCCAACCGGTTATACATTCAAGCAAATAGTGAATCGACTATGACCGTGCGCCCTCGAGGAAGAAGCGGCGGCTGAAGTAGTTGTACCAGGTGACGAGGAACGTGGCGATGGCCTTCATGGCTTGGTAGCCGATGCTCAAAAACGTGACGCCCACAAACATATACAGGTCGTTGAGGCCCAGGCCGATCACCGACAGGATGGTGAAGATCGTGAACTCACGCTTGCGGCTCATGCCTTCGCGGTGGTCGAACACGTACTTCATGCTGAGCCAGTAGTTGACCACGACGGACGTGATAAACGAAACCGTGGTGCTCATCAAAAAGTCGAGGTGGAACAGCTCGACGAGCGCAATGAGCATGCCCCAGTCGATGCCAAAGGAGATAAGACCCACGACAGCAAACTTGAGGAACTGCTTGGTATGAGGTTGTGCCAGCGCCTTGCGCACGTAATCACATCCAATGCGTTGATGAATCGAGCAGAGGATACTTTAGAGCTTTTACAAGGGAAACGTAAGGTCTTTGCCAATAACTATATGAACTCGCCAAATTTTCAAGAGCTAATCCGCAAACGTAAAATATTTGCCCGTAAACGAGCGACACCCACGGACGATACTGCGCTGAGTGCGCGTCGTCCGTGGGCGCCGTAATGCTGCAGGGGTTTCGAGCTATTTTGTCTCGTCGCCCTCCAGGAAGATTTTTCGAGTCACAAAGTTGTAGACCATGACAAGCGCGGTGGCGCAGATCTTGGCGATATTGGCCTCGAGTCCCAGGCCGGCGTTGAGCGCCAGCACGATGCCGTCGTTGAGCACCAAACCGATCACGGACAGCACGACAAAGATGATGAACTCGCGGCGGCGGCTCATGCCTTCCTTGTGCGCAAACACGTACTTCATGCTTGCGAGGTAGTTAAAGATGAGTGAGATGATAAAGCCGCTGGTGTTGGCGATTAGGATGTTGAGGCCCAGACCGTAGTGGAGCAGATTCATAATGCCAAAGTCGATAACCGTGGCAATGACACCGACGACGCCAAATTTCATGATCTGCGCAAGGAGCTTTTGCATGGTACCTGCCTTAAGCTGGCGCCGAAGCGCCGCGGGGATGACAAACTCAGCAAGTTTAGCCAATCCCCGCGGGTGGTGCTAGGCGCGCTCCTCGATAGCACCGTTTCTATATGCATCGAGCAGCTGACGCAGGTCTTGGATTTGGCTGCGGATCTTGGCGCCAGTATCGGTGTCGCTCACCATGCGGCGACGGTCCGCTTGGTCAAAACGGTTGGTCTCGCTTTCGATGTCCACGTTGCGCGTGAGTGCCTCGGCAACCGTCGTAAAGGCCCGGTGCGACTTGAGGCGGCAGCCGCGCGAGCTCGAGATGAGCGTATAGCCGGCGATGCCCGTCTTGGGATGGTAAGCGCGGCAGAAGCCGCCATCGATGACCAGCAGCTTGCCCTCGGCGCGGATGGGCTGCTCGCCCTTGGTGGTTTTAACGGGCGTGTGGCCGTTGATGATGTGGCCGGTCGGCGAGCATGCCATGGGCGCGACGCCAAACTCGCGCATGATATCATCGCAGACCGAGGGCGACTTGGTAAGCGTAAAGTACGGGTCCATCGGCTCGACCCAGGTGCTCTTATCGGCGATATAGGCGCGCTCAAAGGTACGCACCAGGCGTCCGCTGGCGGGTGAATTGAAGCCAATCCACAGGTACCACATCCAGTCGAGGGCATCGCGGTCGCCCACGCGCCACGCGCGGCGGGCGATGTGGTCGCAAAAATCGAGATAATCGCGGCCAGCGTGCCAGGTGCCCAGGC
>USHF01000042.1 GCA_900554465.1 uncultured Collinsella sp. | reverse complement strand
ACGTAAGGAGTCGTCGGCAGCGTCAGATGTGTATAAGAGACAGGCTGCTCGGCCGGACGGTCGGGCGAGCTAAAGCCCGAGTCAAACGTAACGACGCATGAGGCATTGGGTCGGCGCTCGTGCACGATGCGCGTGACGAGCTCCAGCAGCTCCTCGTCGGATATGTCAAAGCCGTCGGGACGCACAAGGTCAAACGAAACGAACCCGTCGTGCTCGTGCAGGTCGTGGATGGAGAGCGCGGGATCGATCTGCATGATGCCGCGCTTGACCCAGCCGCGCAGGTCGTCGCCGGTGGTGGCGATGGGGTCACAGTGCAACGTGATGCCGATGCCCATCTGACGCTTGATGTCGTGCTCGATGGTGTCCAAAATCTCGTGGTGCTCAAATGCGTCGCCCTCGCCGGGCATCTCCACGTGGGCGCTGGCAAACTGACGACCGGGGCCGTAGTCGTGCACCATCAGGTCGTGTGTGCCCAAGACCTGCGGATGGGACATGATCTTGTCGCGGATTGCCTGAACGAGCTTGGGGTCGGGCGCTTGTCCCAGCAACGGGCTGATGGCGTCGCGCACTAGACCCATGCCGCTGATGCAGATGAAGATGCCCACACCCAGGCCTGCCCAGCCATCGAGGTCAAAGCCGGTCGTCTGCGAAATAAGCGCCGCCATCAAGACCGAACCCGAGGTGATGACGTCGTTTTTGGAGTCCTGTGCTGTGGCAATGAGTGTTTCGGAATCGATACGGTTGCCCAGCGCGCGGTTGAATGCGGCCATCCAGAGCTTAACGAGCATGGATGTAGCCAGTGCCGCAAGGGAAACGAGCGTGTAAGCGGTGGGGGAAGGCTTGATGATCTTGGTGACCGACTCGAGGATCAGGTTGATGCCGACGGCGCAAACCAGGACGGCGACAAACAAGCCGGCGAGGTACTCGTAGCGGCCGTGGCCATAGGGGTGGCCTTCGTCTGCCGGGCGGCTGGCGAGGCGGAACCCGAGCAGGCTCACGATGTTGCTCGAGGCATCGGAGAGGTTGTTGAAAGCGTCGGCGATGAGGGAGACGGAGCCAGCGAGCAGGCCCGCGATGCCCTTGGCCAGGCACAGGGTGATGTTGAGGCCAATGCAGATGAGGCTTGCGGCGAAGCCCGCGTTGGTGCGGCAGGAGGTATCGACCGGCTCGCCCTCGCTGCCGGGAACAAGCGTATGTACCAGCTGATTTACAAATAGCATAGCGGTCGTCCTCACAATCATGTTTAAGGGGATAGTGTAGCTCGCGCGGAGGCGCTGTGCACCGATGCTCAGAAAATGCAGCAATGGTCTGCCGGTGCTAACGAGCGAGCCTTCTCGTCTGCCTGGGTGGTCCATTTTGGGCCACATGGGTATGGGCATGTGCCTGTTTGCTCGACATACTTAACGTCGACAGCCCCTGTGCAAAGGAGGACGTTTCCATGGACGAGATGTTTGCCATTAAATGTCAAAACTGCGGCGGCCCTATGTACTCGCACCAGGCTAAGCGCAGCTTTGAGTGCGCCTATTGTGGTGCGGTCATTCCGTGGCAGGCGGACGCCGGAGAGCCCAAGAGCGCTTTGGGCATTCGCCATACGCCGTTGACGGTGGTGGATGGACTGCTCAAGCTCACGCATGTGTCGCAACTCGAGCGCCCGGAGGACCCGGACTGGTATTTCTTCAATTCGCATTGGCGCAACCAGTCGGTCCTGGAACATCTGCTGTGGGAGGATCGCGGCACGGCGCAGGAGTTCCAAGAGGCCACGCATGTGAGCATTCCTTGCCCCTTCTGCGGAGCGTCCTTTGAGGGCGAGTCAACGCAGCGTGTGTTTGAGTGCCCGTCCTGCGGCAACAAGATCGGCATTGCCGACCTGCTCAAGCCCGGTACGTTTAGCAAACGTCTGACCATGGGCGTGGGTGCGGAGTATGTGCCGGAGCAGGGTATTCCCTGCGAAATCTCACCGCAGCAGGCACGTGCCAACGCGCTGCAGCTGGTGCGCCAGTACCCGGATGCCTTTGCCGGGCACGACGTGGAAGACGCGATCCAAAACGACATGATGCTCTTCTATTTCCCCATGGCGCTGGCGGACCTGCGTATGATGGCGAGCTTCCCGGGCAAGGGCCTGAGCAAGGAAACCCTGGTGTACTACGAGGTGCTCGACTGGGCGTATCCGCGGGCAAACTATCTGGATGTTCGCCTTATGGGCATTTTGGAGCCATGGGACTTTGCCAAGGTCGGCCCGTTCGATCCCGCCATGCAGGAAGGTGACTTCCGCGTCGTCTCCGTCGATGCGTCTACCAAGGACCAGGTGGTCATTGATAAGCTGGCGCTCGACATTGCCGGCAACGATGCCGAGGCGGTGCTGGGGCTCAATAAAAAGAGCATCCGAACCTGGGCGCGCAAGGCCCGCAAGCATAAGGATGGCCTGGTGATGGTGCCGGTGTACTTTGTCGACCGTCCGGCAACGGACAGCCGCGATGGCGAGCAGGTGCGCATCGCCGTGAACGGCCAGACGGGCCGCGCGGCCGCGGTGGTGTTTAGCGACAAGCGCGAGACGCATATCGTGGCACCGCTCAACCCGAGCCTGCATCTGTCCGGCGAGAGCACCGTGCACGCCACGCCCATCGAGGTCAAATACGTTAAGTCGCCGTTTCTGTACCAGATCGTGCGCCGTGGAGGCGGCGAGCAACTGCGCCAGGTTGCAGCGGCAGCTGAGGGTTCCTACCGAGAAGAAAAGCCCAAACGCAAGGGATTGTTCGCTGCGATTTTTGGTAAGTAGGGGAGTGGTGCCGGGGCGTCGGGCTGCATCGCAAGGTCATGAGACGAACTTAAGACTGCTGGGAACGTGCTACCATTGCCGATAGCCTTAATCTTGTAAGAAGCGGAGGCCAGATTATGGGTTTTGCGGATCAGCAGCTTCAGCTTCAGGTACCGTATTCTCCTGACGACACGTTTAATGCCTTGAAGGCAGCTATGGAAAAGCTGCCTAAAGTAAAAGTTGATAGTGCATCGCCCACAACAAGAACAGTTGCAGCCGAGATTGGTATGAGCCTTTGGTCTTGGGGCGAAAATATCAGTATTTCGGTTGTTCCAGTTGAAGGCGGATCTGGCGTTACTGTCAAGTCGTCATCTAAGGTCAGGGCAAACGTATTAAACGGGGGCAAAAATGCAAAGAATATTGCCGAGATAGTCGATGCCCTATCGAAGGAGCTTGAGCGGTATCCGCAGGTTTCACAGACTATTGAGACGCTGGCGGATAGTGATTGATGTAGTTGCAAGGCTTGAGAGGCTTGCAACGCTGCGTGATAGTGGAGTGCTTACCGAGGAAGAGTTTGCTGCAGAAAAGGCAAAAATCTTTTTGTAATCAGACACGGTGGTTGGATTTGCATTCTATTATTGAACTTGGTTATACCAGGCTGAAAATATCGTGTGTAATAAAGGTGCGTAGTAGTCTCGTCTTGATTGGCAGATGTAAATAAACGGTGGAACGGCTGTAAAAGAGCCTTGCCACTGGGTAAAATCAGGATGTGCCGCGGAACCCGCTCCTCAGTCGGTCAACTTTGGAAGCGCGGGCAACGCAGGTGCTATCGTCTTAAAGGGTCGGCTGCAACCGACCCTTTTCTATGACTCCCTTCGCTACCCGTTACTGCTTATATTCCCGCCAGATCGAGTAGAGGTTCCGGGCAATGCCGGTCACATACATCGAGAGGCGCAGGATTTCAAGAAACAAGTTCATAGGCTTCACCCCAATCGGAGATCGGAGCGTTGCCCGCAGGCGGATTCCGCGGCGGTCAAGATTTTACCTCACAGGCCGCGGTGGGAGACATCCTATCCACCCCCTGGTTTGGAGCAGTGTCGATCTGACGGGCAATCAAGCCTTTAGCTCTCTTTGAATTGAGCAAGCATCTGCCCGAAGAAGCTGAGCCCGGATGGCTCATAAATGAGTGAGCCGCCATCTTCGGTCCGGTAGACCCCGCAGGGGAGGTAGCGCCCGTCGGGAAGGACGTAAAGGTTTTCTTCCTCCATCAGTCCCGTTGGGAGTATCGGGGTCTCGTTTTCGCCCATTTGGAACTCATCGATATTCGCGATCTTCCTCTCCATGATGCCTCCTACCTTATTTCTTGAATGGCGCCCTAAAACAAGCAGCTCTCAATCAACTCTTTACCGCGCAGGGTGTCGATCCATTTCTGCGGAATTGCGTCCATGCCGTATGCTGCGCCGGCGAGGGCGCCTGCGACGGCTGCGGTGGTGTCGGTGTCGTCGCCCAGGTTGACGGCGGCAAGCACACAATCATCGTAGCTGTTAGTGTTGACGAAGCACCAAGTGGCTGCCTTAAGCGTGTCGCGCACGAAGCCACCCGACCTGATTTCGTGCTCGGGTGCATCTTTCAGACAGAGTGTCCATTCGGGGAGCGCGCCGTCCATCTCGGACCTCAACAGTTCGATGAACTTGACACATGACTCGGTCGATGTTCTATGAGCGTGGGTGATTGCAGAGACCTCACGGATCTCTTTGTCTGTTGCATCGGCAAACGCCAGGGGTGCGATGCGCATGAGCGAGCCGTTGCCGTTGTCGCGCTCGCCGGAGCCACCCTTGCCGGAGCGAAGGGCGCGGGCGGTCGTTCCTCCGTAGTCGAAGACGCCATCAATCGTGTACTCGTCGTTGGCGATCCAGCTCACGAATTTGTCGCGCATGTCCTCGGTGTCAATGCGGCCGAGCTCTCTGATGGAGTCGCAGGTGGCGAGCGTCATAGATGTGTCGTCGCTCCAGGTGCCGGCGGTCTGCTCGTGCGTGCCGTAGCCGATCATGTCGGTGCATTCGAACGTGCCACGAGGTCTGAACTCGTAGGGAACGCCCAGCGCGTCACCGACGGCAAGCCCATAGATGCAGTCGCGCAGTGTTGTTTTCGGTCTGTGTGTCATGGAAAGCTCCTCTTTTCCCGGGTGATGTGGAGCGCCGTCGGGGGTATCGGTCGCAACGTGCTGCTATCCTTGCACTTCGCCATTAGTCGCTTCGTTGATGGCGCGGTACTCGGCACTCAGCTCGCGTGCCAGCTCTTCCTTGCTTGGAAGATACGGCAGGTATTTGGCGGCAAACGCTTGGTCGTTGTCTTCGGGCAGCGTGTACTCGACAATCGAATCGCTTTTGTCCGCGCAGAGCACGATGCCTATGGGCGGATTGTCGCCTTCGTTCATGAGCTCGCGCGTGTAGTAGTTCACATACATTTGCATCTGGCCCAAGTCCTGGTGCGTAAGATCGTCCGTCTTAAGGTCGATAAGCACGAAGCAGCGCATCAGATAGTTGTAAAACACAAGGTCAATATAGAAATGGCGCCCATCAAAGGTGATGCGCTTTTGGCGCGCCTCGAAAGCGAAGCCACGGCCAAGCTCCAGTAGGAACTTCTGAAGATGTGTGATGAGCGCCTGCTCTAGATCGCTCTCGCGAAACGCAGTATCGTCCGAGAAACCTAAAAACTCCAGTACATATGGGTCGCGGATGATATCCTCGGGGCGACGAGCCGGGGCGCTCTTCTGGATTTCTTGGGCGGCGGCCTCCTTGTCCTTGCTGGCAAGCAGGCGCTCGCGGAACATGGTGTTGATCTGGCGCTCGAGCTGACGCGTGCTCCAGCGAGAGTCAGCGCATTCGTTCATGTACCAGGCGCGAGCTTCGGGGTCGGGAATGCGCATCAGCCTGCGGTAATGAGTCCAGCTCAATTCGCTACGCAGTGCGTCGCGAATTGGAAACGCAAGAAAGAACTGACGCATATTGCGAAGGTTTGCGATGCCAAAGCCTCTTCCGAAATCCGCTGTAAGCCTTCTGGAGAGGCCCGCAATCAATGCCTCTCCATATGCTGCGCGCTCCTCTCCACCCTGTTCATCAACAATACTCTTGCCGATTTCCCAATATGCCTCAACCATCGCAAAGTTAACGGCGGTATAGGCCTTGTCGCGAGCGGCGTTGAGAATCGAGGAAACCTGCTTGTAAAAACCTTCGGGCACGATTGCCGATTCTCCACGGTTTACCAGCTCGCCCATCACTGTCGCCCCACTTTCCTCTTGTGGAATGCATCTTTATCGCATTTAGTTTAAAGCCTCGCGCGGACACGAATTGCTGTGCTGTCTGACATCTTCGCATGGGGCCTTGAGGTGGTTAAAATGTGGCCATAGAGACAGTTTTAACGAACCCCATGGGGGTGACGCGCATGGACAACAACACCTTGCTGTTCCAGGACAAAGGTTCGGGCGGGTTTAAAGACGTCAGGATCTACCCCAACCGCATCGAGGTGCTCAAGAAGGGCACTTTCGGCGGCAAGCATATCGAGATTGTCTACCTTAAGGACATCACGGGCGTTAACAGGATCAAGGGCCGCAATGTTTTTCTGCGCAACAGGTTGTTGACTGCCTGTGTCTTTTGCCTGAGCAGCCGCTCCCGGGCTCAGGAATTCGTCAACGTGCTCAATATGGTGATGTGACCGGGCGCTTTCGAACACAAAAAGCCGGGATGCAAGGAGTCACACCTTGCATCCCGGCTGAGCTAAAACGGCGCTGCTGCATGCCGTTGGAGCTTTAGCGCTTGATCTCGATATCGTCGAGCTTAACGTCCATGGCCTCGGTTTTTGCCTCGGCGATGTCATCGGCAAATTCCAGAGACTTCATCATGGTTTCGACGGCATCCTTGTGCTCCTCGACATTGTCGATGCGCACGTAGACGCTGCCGCCGCCTGCTTCGGTGAAGTACTCAGTCGTCACGCCGCCCGAGTGTGTATAGGAAGCGTTGCGCCAAGTCTTGCCGTTGTACTTGACGGGGTCATTCTCGGTCCACTCAAAGCTGGCATTCCACTTTGCCTCGTAGTCGAACAGCTCGTCGGCGTTCTTGTCAGGATCGAAGACGGGGATGAAGCGGTCGCTGGCGTGCTCGCTCTCGGTGAACTTAAACTGGGCCCTGTCGGCCGTGTCGCCGGCAACATCGGTGATCTCAACGCCCTCGGGGACCTCGACCTTAAACCAAATGAAGTCGGTCCTCATATCCACGGCTGGCTTTTCTGCTCCGCCGCCACCGCCACTGCCGGTAGCGCCGCCGCTTCCGCCACAGCCCACCAGGGCAACCGCGGCAAAGAGACTGATGCAGAGGGTGAGAATCGCAAAGGCCTTCTTTTTCATGGTCGTGTCCTCCTCGATCTGTAACCGCCCATGGATTACCTGCTTTTACTGTACGCGTTGACGGCTCGCTAGGGTGGGCCATGTGTCCCATTCTGAGGGCCGGATTTGCGCCGTTAAGTGGCAATATGTTCGGGCGCAAAAGAGGGGAGGGCCGATGTTGTCGGCCCTCCCCGGGGTTGGGTGCCCGTTGTTTTAATGGGGCGCGCGTACGTGGGCGTTGCCCCAACAGATTCCTTGTTTATAGATATGCCCCAGTTTGTGACGTCCGGAAGTCCCGAAAGGTGGGCCATGTGTCCCATGTTTGCGTTGGCATGGCCTATCGTGTGCCATAGAAATCCGCGATGGCCAGGTGTACTGACGCTAATGTGCTTATGGGCTAGACTTAGCATCATTACGTGTTTGATGCGGTTGGCCGGCGGTTGCCGCCCGACCGATCTATATGACTTGAAGGTGCATGCGTATGAGACAAGAGATGATGGACAAGCCCTGTCGCGGGTTTGCCGAGGCGCTGGCCGCGCGCGAGCCGGTTCCTGGCGGTGGCAGCGCGAGCGCCTTTGTGGGCGCGCTGGGCGCCTCGCTGTGTGGAATGGTTGCCCGCTACGGTGCGACCAATCCCGCGCTTGCTGATCGTGCGGATGACCTGACGCGCGCGTTTGCCCAGGCTGATGAGCTGGCGCAGGAACTAGTGGGTCTGGTTGCCGAGGATGTGCGCGCGTACGGCCAGGTGTCTGCGGCATACGGTATTCCTTGTGATGACCCGGCTCGACCCGTGGCGATTCAGGACGCGTTGCGCGTGGCGGCCATGCCACCGTATCGGATCATGGATGCCTGCGCCCGCGCGCTGGCGCTGCTCGAGGACATGGCCGACAAGGGTTCGCGCCAGTTGCTGTCCGACGTGGCATGCGGCGCCGTGTTCTGCCGCGCCGCCATGCAAGGCGCGAGCCTGACGCTCTTTGCCAACACCACATCTATGAAAGACCGGGCGCGCGCCGAGGAACTCGAGGCGGCGTGCGATGAACTACTAGATACGTGGCTGCCGCGCGCCGATGCACTGGCGCGCCGTGCTGCTGACGCCGCAAGGAAGAGGGGATAGCCATGGCCGAACTGCTCAAGGGTGCTCCCGTTGCCCGCGCTTTGGCCGAGGAACTTGCCGCTCGTTGCGCCGCCCTGCGCGAACAGGGCATCGTGCCGACACTGGCCATCGTTCGTGTGGGCGAGCGCGAGGACGACCTGTCCTACGAGCGCGGCGCCCTCAAGCGCTGCGAGAAGATTGGCATTGAGGCTCGCCGCGTTTTGCTTCCCGCCGATGTTTCACAGGACGAGCTGTTGGCGGCTATTAAGGACATCGATGCCGACCCCGCTGTTCACGGCTGCCTGATGTTTCGTCCGTTGCCCGCTGGGCTTGACGAGGATGCAGTTGCCGCGGCACTCGAGCCCGCCAAGGATGTTGACTCCATGACGCCGGCCTCGCTGCTCACCACGCTTTCGGGGCGAGGCGAGGGCTTTGCTCCTTGCACGGCAGAAGCCGTGTTGGCGTTGCTGGACCATTACAGCGTTGAGCTGGATGGGGCCAAGGTCGCGGTCGTCGGTCGGTCGCTCGTGATTGGCCGTCCCGTTGCCGCCATGCTTACGGCTCGCAATGCCACGGTGACGATGTGCCATACGCATACGCGCGACTTGGCTGCCGAGTGCCGTGCGGCTGATATTGTGGTTGCGGCCGTTGGACGCGCACGCACGATTGGCGCGGATGCGGTTCGCGAGGGCCAGACGATCATCGATGTGGGCATTAACTGGGACGAGGCCGCTGGCAAGCTGGTCGGCGATGTCGATTTTGATGCTGCGGAACCGATCGTTGGCGCAATTACTCCCGTGCCGGGCGGCGTGGGGGCTGTAACGACGGCGATTCTCGCCAAGCACGTGATCGAGTCGGCGGAGCGCGCATCGAAATAGTCGTTTTTGACCACAGGGGTTGCCGGGGCGGCTGTTTCGCCCTTTTTGCGCCGAAGCGATACACTGGTACCGTTTGATTTCTTCGCTCAAGGAGGATGCGCATGCCGTGCACAACGATTTTGGTTGGTAAGAACGCGAGCTACGACGGGTCGACGCTGGTTGCCCGCAACGAGGACTCGTCCAACGGGGTGTTTGAGCCCAAGCGCATGCGTGTTGTGCACCCCGACGAGCAGCCGCGTGTCTACACGAGCGTCTTGAGCCACCTGACCGTTGAGCTGCCCGATAATCCCATGCGTTATACAAGCGTCCCCGACGTTGTCCCCGGTCATGGCATTTGGGCCGAGGCCGGCTTCAACGAGCTCAATGTTGGCATGTCCGCAACCGAGACGCTCACCACCAACGAGCGCGTCCGCGGCGCCGATCCGCTCGTGGACTACGTGCCCGCCAAGGGCAACGAGGGCGAGGACGGCTATGTTCCGGCGCAGCCCGGTGGTTTGGGCGAGGAGGATATGGTGACCCTGGTGCTGCCGTACGCCAAGTCCGCCCGCGACGGTGTGCGCATCCTGGGCGACCTGCTCGAGCGCTACGGCACCTACGAGAACAACGGCATCGCCTTTAGTGATGTTGACGAGATCTGGTGGCTCGAGACCATCGGCGGCCACCACTGGATCGCCAAGCGCGTGCCCGATGATGCCTACGTGACCATGCCCAACCAGCTGGGTATCGATAGCTTTGACCTGGACGACGCCGAGGGCGCCCAGGTCGACCACATGTGCTCCGCCGACCTGCGCTCCTGGATGGCCGAGTGGCATCTGGATCTGACGCTGGGCGTTAAGGGCGATGGTCCCGCTGCGGTCTTTAACCCGCGCGAGGCCTTTGGCTCGCACAGCGACAGCGACCACGTCTACAACACGCCGCGCGCCTGGTACATGCAGCGCTGCCTCAACCCCAGCGATGTGTGGGACGGTCCCGACGCCGACTACACGCCCGAGAGCGACGACATCCCCTGGAGCCGCGTGCCCGAGCGCAAGGTGACCATCGAGGACATCAAGTACCTGTCTCTTATACACATCTCCGAGC
>USHF01000041.1 GCA_900554465.1 uncultured Collinsella sp. | reverse complement strand
CCGTGGCCACTAAACCCGTTCGCACCCAGCGTGCGGCCGCTGCTTCGGCTCCTGTTGCCCTGAAGGCCTCGACGATTGTTGCTGTTGCTGTAGCGTTCACCCTGTTCTTTGTGCTCGCCACGTCAGTCTTTTCTGCTCGTCACGCAGCATATGCCGATTCCGTAGCCAACGTCACCTACGAAACGGTTCGTGTGCAGTCCGGCGATTCTCTGTGGTCGCTTGCCCAGGAGCATCCCATCGATGGCCTTTCCACACAGGAGACTTCCGACATGATTCGTAGCGTCAATCACCTCGATCGCGGCTCTCTTGATGCTGGTGCAGTTCTGAAAGTTCCGGCCCGTTCGTAAGATTTCGGGTCGGTCGCATGGTACCCTTGTTATCGTTTAAGAGGAGGTTCCATGCGCTGTCCCAAATGCGGTAAGGCACATACCCGCGTTGTCGATTCCCGTATGCAGGAGTCGAACAACACTATCAAGCGTCGTCGCGAATGCTGTTCGTGCAATTATCGTTTTACGACGTTCGAGCGCTGCGAAGATCCCATCGAGGTTATCAAATCCGACGGGTCTAAGCAGCGGTTCGATCGCAACAAGCTGCTGGTCGGCCTGATGCGCGCCACGATTAAGCGCGATATCGACACGAAAAAGCTCAACGAGATCATCGATGATATCGAGGTGGAGTTGCGTTCGCGTACGCTGACGGCTGTTACGTCCCACGAACTGGGCGATATGGTGCTCAAGCGCCTGGCCAAGATCGACAAGGTGGCCTACATTCGCTTTGCCTCGGTCTATCGCGATTTCAAAGACGTCGACGAGTTTTTGCAAGAGCTCGACAAGCTAAGGTGATTTCATGTCCAACATTACCGTTAACATTAAGCGTCTCGATCCCACGGTCGAGCTTCCCAAATACGCACATCCCACGGATGCCGGCCTTGACCTCCGTACCAACGAAGACTGCACCCTCAAGCCCTTTGAGCGCCGCTTGGTCTCCACTGGCTTGGCCATTGCGCTGCCCGATGGCTACGCCGGCTTTGTCCAGCCCCGTAGCGGCCTAGCCATTAAGCAGGGCCTGTCTATAGTCAACACGCCCGGTCTCATCGACGCCCACTATCGAGGTGAACTTAAGGTCATCCTCATCAACCTGGACCCCATCAACAATATCCAGATCAACAAAGGCGACCGCATCGCCCAACTCGTCATCCAAGAAGTCCCCACGGTCAATCTCGTAGAAGTAGACGAACTAGACAAAACCGACCGAGGCAACGGAGGCTTCGGCTCCAGTGGCGTATCCTAGTCGTTTACGCACTGTCCGCTGACCGGCCCGACCCGCCTATATATCATCCCATGCTCAAACATTCTCGCTTCGCTGCGAAACTGCGCGTGGGACGATATATAGGCGGGTCGGGCCGGTCAGCTGCGTTTACGCACTACAAGCTGCGCCGGATCCTCATATTAGAAGCTGCAAAGGTGAACCAAAGTAATTAATTGCAGTTAGCAGATGCGGCAAGGGGATTGATCCTTTGTCGCATCTGCATATCAGAAAGATTGATTATTGTTTTCAAGCGAGTAGACGCCCGCCCACCTCTCACACATATCGTTCCACGCGCAGTTTCGCAGCGAGCGAAGCGAAGCGAGAATGTTTGAGCATGGAATGATATGTGTGAGAGGTGGGCGGGAGGGATGCGAGCGCCCCGCGAGAATGTTTGAGCATGGAATGATATATGGGCGGCTCCCGCCGAGCAGCGAACTTTCGGCTAGCGGATATGCGCAGGTTTTCCGCCCCAGTAGAAGCGGCAGAAGGCTCGTTTACGTTTTTGGGGCTTGCCTGCAAGTTCCATGGTTGCGATGGCGATATCCTCGGCTGCGCGTGGACGGCGCAGCACTTCGCCGTTAATGAGCAGTGCCTTGAGCGATTCGGGATGATCGTGGAGATGGCGCAGTGTCACGATGAGCTCGCGTGCGGTCGTGACATGCATGCTGGCGCCCATGCCGGTGAGCATGGTGGTGTTGGCCTTTTCCTGGCCATATGACTTGCCTAGCAGAATCATAGGCAGGTGTGCGCACAGGCATTCGGTAACAGTGAGTCCGCCAGATTTGAGGATTGCCAGGTCACAGCCGTGCATAAGCGCTGCCATGTCATCGACGTAGTCAAGAACCGTGACGTTCTCGAGTTTCATGGCATCGAAAAGCGTTTTGAGACGGGTGGCATATTCGGTATCCTTGCCCGGCAAAAAGACAAAGTGCATGTCCTCGAAGCTGCGCAGGAAGGGGAGGGTGCGGTCCATCTCCGCGCGAAAGCGAACGTACGGTTGAGGCAAACTGGCGCCGGCCATTACCAGCACAACGAGCTTGTCTGTGGGGAGATTGAACTTCTCGAGTTCTTCCTCGCGATTGTAGTCCGTATCAAACCCGGCGCGAATGGGGATGCCCGTAATGCGGATCTTTGCCTCGGGAACCTTACGGGGTCGGAGTGTTTCGGCCATAAACTCGTTTGCCACACAGAAGAGGTCGGTGTCCTTATGGGGCCACCAGCCCTCGACCTCGTAATCGGTCGGTACGCAAATGACGGGATAGTCGATGCCCGTAATGACGCGCGCGCCGACGGCGACGTTGGCTGCCGTGATATGTGTGGCTACCACGGCAATGGGCCTGCGAGTTCGAACGTATTCGTTAAATGCGGGGAACATGATGCGCGACCATGCCGTGCCACCGCCCCAAAGCAGGTGTCCGGTAAGGGTATAACGCCAGGTCAAGTCATAGATTGGGCGCGTGGCGCCGGTAAACGAGGCGGCCGTTTTGTTGCCGTCGAATTTTATGCGTCCAAAATCAAGGATATCGAGCACTTCAATCTCAACATCCTCTGGGATGCCATTGGTGCCGCGGATGAGGTCGAATGCCTGCGCTATCGCATTTGCGGCGGCCTTGTGGCCCGAGCCAACGGAGGCGTGCACGATGGTCACGAGAGGTTTTTGTTGAGCCAGGAGCGTGGTTTGCTCCGATTGGGGAGTGCTGTGCGTGAGCAGGGGAGCGTCGTCACTCGTCTGCGCCTGGTCCATCGATAACTCCCCTTCAGCTTTGTAATACGGATTTATCATTGTAGTGCATGAGTGTCACGTTCACGTAAATTTGGGTATGAGCGCAAAGAACGTCAATGTTTCGACGAGAGGATGTTCCATGACTACCGATCAGCCGATCGATGTTGCGATTATCGGTGGCGGCCCCGCGGGCTATGCTGCCGCCATTTATGCTGCGCGTGCCAACCTGACGACGACCGTGATTGAGCAGGGCATGTCGGGAGGGCAGATCGCCACAACCAATGAGGTCGAGAACTATCCGGGTTTCCCGCTCCTGAGTGGCGCCGAACTTGGCGAGCGTTTTCAGCAGCATGCAGAGGGCCTGGGAGCACAGGTTACATGGAGCATGGTTACGGGTATCGATTACGATGCCGATGCAGCGTTGTTTACGGTGCATCACGATATGGGCGATACGCTGGCCTCGAGCGTTATCGCTTGCATGGGTGCCACGCCGCGTCCGGCAGGTTTCGCAGGCGAGGATACGTATCGCGGTCGTGGCGTTTCATATTGCGCAACATGTGACGGCATGTTTTTCCGCGGCAAGCAGGTTTTTGTAATCGGTGGTGGCAATTCGGCATGCGAAGAGGCGCTGTTCCTGTCCGACATTGCCAGCAGTGTGACCATCGTGCTGCGCCGCGACCAGTTTCGTGCGCCCGATGGTGTTGTTCAGAAAGTACTCGCAAAGGACAATATTACAGTTAGGTACCAAACTAGTATTGTGGAGCTATCGGGCGAAGCCATGCCAACGACGATTACCTTTAAGGACAATGCATCTGGCGAGACTCATACCGAGTCATTTGAACCTGGCTCGTTTGGCATCTTTGTCTTTACGGGGATGCTGCCGCATACCGAGCTGGTTGAGCATCTAGTCGATCTGGCTCCTGACGGCGGCATTGTCACCGACGATTCGATGGCCACCCGTACGCCCGGCTTATTCGCAGCCGGCGATATCCGTTCCAAGCGTTTACGCCAGGTTGTGACCGCCGTTTCGGACGGAGCCATAGCAGCAACGAGCGCATACGCGTTTCTCCGTGAATAAGTACGATAATATATCTTATGTAAGGTTGCTATCTTTAAACAAAGTGGTTGGACGATGCATCAATGTGTTGTCCAACCACTTTTACTTGCCGGCTATGTGGTATGCAAAACTAGATAACCTAGAATACAATATAGAAAATGAACGGAGGACCTTTATGAACCACGTTAAACACGTTATTCCGATGTCCGATTCGTCGGTCAGCATTAAGCCCGAGGATATTCAGCCCACGGTGCTGCCCGATGCATTCATTCAGTCCGATATCGTGCGTAAACTCAATACGTTGAGTCTGCCGCGCTATAACCAGTTGCCCAATGTGACACTCTACCGCGACCAGGTCATTGAGTATGTTGCGCTGTGGATGGAGCCGCTGTCCATTTGCGTTGAGCACCCTGTCATTACGCCATCGATGATCAATAACTACGTGAAGGTCGGCCTGGTGCCTGCTCCGGTCAAAAAGCAATATGGCCGCGAGCAGATTGCCCGCCTGATCGCTATCTGCCTCTTTAAGCAGGTGCTACCTATTGCTGCGGTGCAGGCACTCTTTAACATTCAGCGTTTGAGCTACGATGCCCCGACGGCCTTCGATTATGTGGTCGATCAGCTCGAGGCATCGATTCGTTCGGCGTTTTCCGTCGAGCAGGCGCCGGTTCCCGATACGGCGCATCAGGTAACGCGTGAGTCGCTGCTTGTGCGCAGTGCGGTTTCATCCTTCGTTTCGAAAGCGTACCTGATGAGCTATCTAAAGTTTAATGGGTTTAATAGCTAGCCGACGTATAAAACGGCGGGACAAAGGGCTATCTGCCACTTTGTCCCGCCCGTATTTTTGCTTGGTTGGACGTTATTGGCCCGAAGCCACGCCCATGCCGTAGCCGATAATGAGCCCATACATTTCGGCATAGTATGAATCTAGCCCGTTACAGGGCATGATGATAGTCTTGGAGCCTGGCCAGCGCTCCACAATTCGGCTGGCAAGTGCTTGGGCGCCTGCCTCATTCTCGACATGGTCGATAACGACCTCGCCGCCCGTAAAACCTTCGGCTTCCATGGTGTCGATGATCTTGTTGAGCATCTTCTTTTCGCCACGCGTGTGCCCGACGAGCTCGATTTTACCGGCCTCGCTCGCCGTGCCCAAAATGCGAATATTGAGCTTGTTGGCAATGACGCCGGCTGCCTTAGGAATGCGTCCTGCCTTTGCAAGGTTCTCGTAATTACACAGGCTAAAGAGAATCTTGCTGTTTTGCTCGAGACTGTCGAAGTAAGCGCAGGCGTCCTCAAAGGAAACGTCCGGGTTACTTGCAAGATAACGATCAAACAGCAAGAAGATCAGATCCATCTTGCCGCCTGCTGCCCGCGAATTGACCAGGTGAATCTGACGATTGGGCTCCTCGGCAAGTACCATATCGCGTGCCGTAGCGGCAGCGTTATAGCTTCCAGAGACACCCTCCGAGATTGGCATGCAGATCGTCTTGTCGGCGAGCTTAAAGAGCTCAGCCCACTCCCCCACGCTTGGGCAGGCGCTCGATGATGCGCTGGCTTCCGACTGAATGGCAACATTAAGCTCGTGAACATCGAGCAAAAGGTCGTCGACAAATTCGCGCTCCCCTACTCGAATTTTGAGAGGAGCGAATGCAAAGGTGGTACGGGGTGCAGTCGGTTGCCAATCGCGAAGATTGCAGCTCGAATCTGAGATAAGTGCCCAGCTCATTGAGGGTCCTTTCTAGTTGTTCCCCAACAATTATAGCCATCTTTTTGATTGATTGGACGGCTATCTAGTTTTGAATACTAGATAGCCGTCCTGATTTTATGGCAAACGGTAGGGAAAAAAGAATGGGCCTCGTGACTCAAGATCGCGAGGCCCACGTTCGTTCGCTGCAGTAATAAATTAGTAGCGCACGAAAATGTAATTGTTGTTCATGCCGGCGGCAACGGAGCTGATGATGACGCCCGTTTTGTAGTCGGAAGCATGGATCATCTGACCATTACCGATATAAATGCCGGTATGGTAGGAGTTAACCACAACATCGCCGGGTTGCGGATCGGACACACGGGTCCAACCCATGAAGTCGACCGTGGTGCCCAGACGGCAGTAGCGTCCCGTGAGGCAATAGCTTACAAAACCGGAGCAGTCAAAGCTGTTCGGTCCAATGCCGCCCCAAGAATACGCATAGCCGAGCTTGCTGTAGGCGCGCGAAACAACGGAGCCACCATCAACAGACTGACTCGGTGCTGAAGGCGTGGGAGCTGGAGCGGGCGTGGGGGCAGGCTGCGGTGCGGGAGCCGGCGTGTTGCCGCCCTGGTTGTTGTTATTGTTGGTCTGGCCGCCATTGTTGGTGTTCTCGGTCGTACCGGCGGTGTCGTTGCTCACCGTGGCCTTTTCGGCGGTGCTAGCATTAATGCCAGCCTGCAGCGCAGCGTTGGCCTCGGCCTCGGCAGCGAGCTCGGCCTGCAGCTGCGAATCCAGGGAGTTTACGACGTTCTGGGCTTCAGCCTGCTGGGCATTAAGCTCGTCGACCTTCTTTTGCGTGGTGGCGACGTTCTTCTCCTGCTCGGCCTGCTTATCGGTGAGCTGCTGCTTAAGCTCCTTGACCTCTTGAATGGTCTGAGCTTGCTTATCGGAAACTTTGCCGTAGTAGAACAGACGGTTGAGCATATCGCTCAGATCATCGACACCCGTCAAAACCTGAAGCAGGCTCAGACCGCCGGTTTTGTACTCGCCGGCGACATAGGTCGAGAGCTTGGCCTGACCATCGGCGATCTCCTGCTGCTTTTGCGTGATCTCGCCGGCAGTCTGATCGAGCGCCTGCGTCTGCGTGGCAAGCTCATCGTAAATCTGCTGGGTTTGGGTGCCGATCTGCTCGAGTTTCGTACGAGCAGCGGCAAGGTCGGATGCGGTATCGGCGTAGGCAGGAGCCGCGAGGCCCAAGCCCAAAACACAAGCGAGGGTTGCCGTAGCAGCGCAGCGTGCCATGTTTTTGTGCGTGTTTGCTGTGCGCATGTAGCTTCCTTTCCAGTAACTAAGGGTAACGGCTAGCCTACCGTCACCAGGCTAAAGAGCTCCACATCGTCATCAGACGGCGTGAGCTTCTCGCGCGGGTTGAGAAACGCAAGCTCAAGTATACAACCGTAACCGATAAGCTTTGCGCCCATATCTCGCACCAGTTTACCTGTTGCCTCGACGGTTCCGCCCGTCGCGACCAAGTCGTCCAGAATCAACACGGTATCTTTAGAGCTGATAGCGTCGGCATGGATCTCAATTGAATCGGTGCCGTACTCGAGCTCGTAGCTCTGGCTTACGGTCTCGCGCGGCAGCTTGCCCGGTTTACGTGCGGGAACAAAGCCGGCGCCAAGGGCTACAGCCACCGGTACGCCAACCATAAAGCCGCGAGCCTCGGGACCCACGACCTTGGTGATCCCCATGCCGGCAAAGTGCTCGGCGAGGGCATCGGTCATGGCTTTGAGCGCCTCGGGATTGCCAAAGAGCGGCGTGATGTCTTTAAAGACGACTCCGGGCTCGGGATAGTCGGGGATGTCGACGATTTGAGATTCGAAGTCGTACATTGCATGACCTTTCAATGAGTTGCCGAAATATCAGCAGCGGTTATTTGCCCGCGGTGACGGTGCCGGAGTGCGAAGGGGCGACGACCTTGAGCGGCTTTACGAGAGAATCCTCGTGCGAAGCAGGCGCGGCAGTTTCTTCGTTTTTGGCCTTGGTGGACTCGGAGCGAGCGATTTCCTCATCGAGTGCATCGATGTCGGCGTCCTCGACCACGGCGTTGAGCGACTCAAAAACGCGGTTTTTGAGCAGCGCGGTGTGCACGCCCTCCGTCAGGTCGTGAAGCTTCTTAAACGCACGCTCGAGCTTGGCGTCGCGCTCGTCATCGGAGGTATCCATGCCGAGCATGCTCACGAGCACCTGCTCAAACATCGAGGACTCGCGGTTGGCGGAAGACACGTACTGACGCAGGTTGCGCGGCTCGATATGGAAGCGTGACAGCTCGGAGCAGTAACGGATGATCGGAAAATCGCGACCATCGACGAGCTCACGATTCTGCGGACTCTTGATGATGCGAATAAGGTCGTTCTCGGCGAGCGAGCGGATAAACGAAATCTCGACGCCCAACATATCGGGAATGGTCTCGATGGGATGCAGCTTTTGTTTAGTCTCCTTGGGCTCCGTCTTGAGCGGAACATCGGACAGTAAGCCCACCTCGTAGGCGAGCGTTGACAGGTCCGTAGCGTTTTCCAAGCGCTGCTTAATCACGTTGAGCGGCATGTAGCGGGTCTTCTGCAGGTGCAGAATGACCTCCAGGCGATCAACGTCCTCCTTGGAGTACTGACGGTATCCCTTAGGCGTACGATGAGGGGTAATGAGCCCCTCATCTTCTAGAAATCTAATTTTTGAGTTCGAAAGATCGGGGTATGCGCCTCGAAGTAGGTTGACGACTTGGCCGATACTCAGATAGTTGCGTTCGGCCATGCCCTACTCACCGGTTTCGATGCGCTCCGGCGTGCTCTCGTGGTAGATGAGCGTAAACGTACCGATCTGGACGGAAGAACCGTCGTGCAGCGGGGCTGCATTGACGATGGCACCGTCGACCCAGGTGCCATTGAGCGAGCCCAAGTCCTCGATGCGAGCGCCGAGGCCCTCGCGGATAATGCGCGCGTGGCTGCGCGATACGGTCATGTCATTGAGGAAGATGCCGTTCGCAGGATCGCGGCCGATGGTGGTCACGTCGTCCTCGAGCTCAAAGGCGGCACCAGTCTGCGGACCCTTGACGATGGACAGAACGGGGGCGGTGATGCGCACGTTGGCCATGAGGTCGGGAACGGTGACGTCGCTTGAAGGCACGCGGAATACGCAGGTAGCGTCAGCAGTCTTATCATTCTGAGGCATATTGTTAACCATGTTGTCCATGACAACCCCTAACTTATCGCGGACGTGCCGCAAATAATGAACCGTACGTAATCATACCCCAACGAATCAGTCTTCGATTTCAGGGTTCAGAAAGTCGATGTCCTCGTCCTCGGGATGCGCGAGAGCCTGTTTAATGGCCACTCCGCCCTTAATGGAATAGATGACAGCCGTGAGCATGGAGAAGATCACGCCGCCGTACACAAAGAAGATGCCGAGGGGCACCGAGCTTCCGTTGAGGCCCGGGAAGGCCGTAAGGGTTGAAGGTAAAAGATGCAGGCCGTCAATAACGGGGAACCCGAGCAGCATGAGCGAGAAGCCGGTCATGAGCAGTGCAGTGGCAATCTTTCCGGGAAAGACGACATCGATGGGGCGACGGTGATAATGACGAACGATAAGCGTGCCGATGCCCAGATAGATGTCGCGGCCAATAATGAGCACGCAGACCCAGATGGGCAGCTCTCCGCGGACCACCAGCCCAAGTACGCCGGTGAACAGCAGCGCACGGTCGCAGATGGGATCCATGACCTTGCCGAGCCACGAGACCGTCTTGGTCATGCGGGCGATCTGACCGTCCATCCAGTCGGTAGAGGCGGCAACGGCGTAGATAACGATGGCGATGACGCGGTTGTTATCCGTCACAAACAGGTACAGAAATACCAGGGTGAGGATCAGGCGCGTAAAGGTGATGAAATTGGAGATCGTAAAGATCTTATTCGACGGGTAATCGGAAGTGCCGATAAGCTCCTTTTTGATCTTCTTTTTGATGCCCACAGGACTCCCCCGCTGGTTAACGACAAAACTTTCGCTACTATACCCGTTCCGGCGATGTCTATCCAGCGTAAGCATAGAGAGTCCAGACATATGGAGGATGCTACTGGGTTGTGCGGGATTCTGCATTTGTGTACATCAGCCTCCAAATATGACATTTTTCGGCATCTTTGATGGCTGATGTACACGTTTTGATTCGGTGATTACATCGGTCGGGAAAGTTGTTGCCTTAAGCAAATTAATCATGATGTGCGGGTCGAGAAGGGCTGGCGCCAAAAGAGTCCAACGGCCGTTACGGCTTCGTTAGAAACGTGCCCCACCATGGATAGTGAACCCGAAAGGTAAGGCGCGCGGGCACGGTGACTCGGCCCGCGCGCCCGGAAGAGAAAGGATAAACCCATGGGTTGCATGCTCGAGACGCGTGGGCTCACCAAGCGCTTCGGCCGCGGCGACCAGGCGCAGGACGCCGTGGCCGACGTGAGCCTTCATATCCGCGAGGGCGAGGTGTACGGGCTGCTCGGTCCCAACGGCGCCGGCAAGTCGACAACGCTCAAGATGATCTGCGGGATGCTGCGGCCGACGGCCGGGGAGATCCTCTTTGCCGGGCACGCCTGGCGCCGCGAGGACC
>USHF01000040.1 GCA_900554465.1 uncultured Collinsella sp. | reverse complement strand
AGATGTGTATAAGAGACAGGTATGCTGCTGCTCTCGGGCGCCGACTTTACCAGCCTGAATCCCGGCGCGATCATCATGCTGCTCTCGGCCTTTATCTATGCCGGCCACATTATCGTAGCCAAGCGCTTTGTCGAAGAAGTCGATCCGCTGGCCCTGGGTGTTTGGCAGCTGGGCTTTGGCGGCCTGTTCTCGGGCATCGCCGCGTGCACCTTTGGCGGCTTCACGCTTCCCAGCACGCCCAACGAGATCGTCGTGGTCGTCGCGCTCGCACTCATCTGCTCTGCCTACGGCTTTATCACCCAGACGCTCGTGCAGCCCCACGTGCCCGCCGAGACCACCGGCTTTGCCTTCTCGCTGGAGCCGGTCTGCTCCGCCGTCTTCTCGTTCTTCCTGGTCGGCGAGGTCCTGAGCCCCATCGCCTTCTTTGGCGCCGCCCTCATCCTCACCGGCGTGATGGTGGCAACCGTCGAGCTCCCGCGCCTTCGCTCGCAAGGACACGCTCACATGGCAGGAGCGCCCGAGCGCGTCTCGTAGACCCCACTCTTCATGCAGCCGCGGCATAAAGGCAACCGGTGCGCCTTTACAATAGATGCCAACAGAGCATCTGCCATAAAGGAGCCCCATGGACACCGCAACTCGCGACCGCAACATAGCAACTTGGTTGGGCGATGCGCCGCAGCCGGTACGTGACACGACGAACCAGCTGCTCGAGCGCATCACCCTTTTACGTGCCGAGCAAACCATCTACCCGGCACAAGACGACATCCTCAATGCCCTCGCCTATACGCCGGCCGACCAGGTCAAAGTTGTCATCTTGGGTCAAGATCCCTATCACGGACCCAACCAGGCCATGGGGTTATCGTTCTCGGTCCCCGCGACGCAAACCAAGTTGCCGCCGAGCCTGCGCAACATCTATAAGGAACTCAAAGCCGATCTGGACTGCCCCATTCCTGCCACGGGAGACCTAACCCCATGGGCACAACAGGGCGTCCTGCTCCTTAACACCACGCTCACCGTGCGCGAGCATGCCGCCAATTCGCACGCCAAACTTGGTTGGAGCACGCTCACCGACTACGTTATCGAGCGCTGCTGCCTGCTGCCCCAACCGGTAGTCTTTTTGGCATGGGGCCGCTTTGCCCAGCAGATGGTCGAAGGCAAGCTCGCCGCGACCGGCGCGGGCAAGGCAACCGGCAAGTTCTGCCTGGCATCCACGCACCCCTCGCCGCTTTCGGCCAACCGCGCCACGGCAGAACTCCCCGCTTTTATGGGGTCGCGCCCCTTCTCCGCTGCCAATCGGCTACTCGAACAGCACGGCTCGACCCCCGTCAACTGGACTTGCCTCGGCTAAAAACCGATACATCAAAAACGCACCCGACGGCTTTCCATCGGGCGCGTTTCCTATTCGGGCCAAATGAATTGTGTGCGGCCGGCCTCGCCGCCATCGATCAGCAGGCTCTGCCCGGTCATAAACCGGTTGGTCACGCCCACAAAGTAGATCCACTCGGCGATCTCTTGGGCGGTGGCCCAGCGTTTAAGCGGCGTGAGCTCCATAATCTGGTTCCACAGGTGCTCGTCTTCCATCACGCAACGATTGAGCGGCGTGATAACGCCGCCCGGGTCCACACTGTTGGCGATGGCCTGCGGCGCCAGGCGGTTTGCAAGGTTCTTGGTGTAGGCGATAACGCCACCCTTGCTGGCAGCATAGGCGGGAAACTCCGATCCCGTATGTCCGCTCGCCGACCCCACATTGACCACGGATTGGATAGCAGGCGCCGGCTTGGCGGCAAGCCCCTCTCCCACAAAGGCGTAGCGCTCGGTCACGTTGATGGTGCCACGCAGGTTGGCGGCAATGTCATCGGCCGAATCCTGCGTACCGGCAACGTTCACGATTACCTGAGGCTCAAGGTCGCCTGGAAACGAGTTAGGCTCGCGTACATCAACGATCAGATGGCGGTAGCGCTCGTGCTCAACCGTCGCCGGCAGCAGGTCAAAGCCCACGACCTCGTGGCCCTCGTCCAAAAAGCGCTGCACGCACGCGGCTCCGATACCGCCCGAAGCGCCCGTGATCAAAACCCGCATACTTGCTCCTTAGGCGGTTGCGTGGCGCTCGAGGTACTCGGCGCCCACATTCTCACGCTCCCAGCCACGCACGACCTTGTAGCCCACGGGGCTCAGGAAGACCTCGCACAGCAGCTCGGCAACAGCGCCGGTCAGCGAGCACATAAGGACCTGCACCCAGGTCCAACCAAAGAACGTATGGCTCACCACAATGGCAAAGACCAGGTTGTCGATAAACTGGCCAACACCCGTGGACACATAGGAACGGAAGGCAAAGCTCGCAAAGTTATTCTTTTTGAGCATACGGCCGAGCGACTGGTTGAGCGTGGAATTAACCACGGCAGAAACGAGCATTGCCAGCGAAGAGCCCAGCACCACGTACCAGGTGCCGCCAATGGTGGCGTTAAGGGCGCTGTTGACCTCGATCATGCCCGTGTCGTAGTAGGCGCCCCACATGCCGGGCGTGAGCGAGCATGCCCAAAAGCACAGGCTCACGGCCAGGTTGACCAGCAGCGCGAGGATAGAGATTTTGATGGATGCCTTGGCGCCAAAGCGCTTGCAGATCATGTCCTGGCACAAAAACGAAACCCAGCTCACCACAAAGCCGCAATCGAGTGCCAGATACGGCAGGCTGATGAGCTCTTTGTTGGCCAGCAGGTTCATCATGATGACGCTCACGAAAAACAGCGAAACCGTTGCCGCGGGAATGCTCCGCAACAGGACCTTGTAGTCCTCCATGACCTTCTTGATCATTATGTACTCCTTTGGTTTTAGGTTTAACGAGCAGGATATCGGACCCGAACTGCTCGGACGCCCCGGTCTTGAGACGACGGTGGGTATGATAGCCGCTCATACGGCATCAGGCAAGTAAACGGCGCGGCAGCCCCGCAGGGCCACCGCGCCGATGCGCTAAAAGGCCACGTTGCCAAACTCCGACAGGATAAGGTCGGGGTTGTGGTCAGTCGCCCAATCCACGTTCCACGGGCTCGTGAACAGCAGCAGCTTACCGCCGCGCATGTCCTCGACGCGCAGGGTGTCGCGCGTGAGCGAAAGGCCCGGGATATCGATGGTATCGGGGTCGTTCTGAATCCAGCGGATGTCCGTATAGGGCAGCGGCTGGCGGCGAACCTCAACACGATATTCGGCCTTGAGGCGGCGCTCGAGCACCTCAAACTGCAGTACGCCGACCACGCCCACGATGACGCTCTCCATGCCGGCACCAAGCTCGCGGAAGATCTGGATGGCGCCCTCCTGGGCAAGCTCCTCCATACCCTTGACGAACTGCTTGCGCTTGAGCGTGTCGACCTGCGTAATGCGAGCGAACATCTCGGGGGCAAACGTCGGGATCTGCGGATACTGCACGTGGCGCTTGCCGGAGCACACGGTGTCACCGATGCTAAAGATACCCGGATCGAACAGGCCCACGATATCGCCCGCGTACGCCTCGTCCACGATGGCGCGGTCATCGGCCATCATCGACGTGCCCGTGGCAAGCTTGAGCTTGCGGTTGCCCTGCACGTGGAAGGCGTCCATGCCACGCTCGAACTTGCCCGAGCAAATGCGCACAAAGGCGATGCGGTCGCGGTGGTTCTTGTCCATATTGGCCTGGATCTTAAACACAAAGCCACTAAAGTCGTCGCGGCAGGGATCGACCGGTTCGCTGGCGAGCGTATCGGTATAGGCGCGCGGCGTCGGGGCCAGGCGCAGGAACTCCTTGAGGAAGGGCTCCACGCCAAAGTTGGTGAGCGCCGAGCCAAAGAACGCCGGGCTCAGCTTGCCGCAGGCCACGGCATCCAAGTCGAGCTCGTCGCCGGCGCCATCGAGCAGCTCGATGTCGTCCACCAGGTTCTTATGGTTCTCTTCGCCGATGAGCTCATCCATGGAAGGATCGCCCAACTCGGCCTCAACCTCGGCGACCTTCTTGGTG
Organism: uncultured Collinsella sp.; assembly: GCA_900554465.1. Taxonomy (GTDB): domain Bacteria; phylum Actinomycetota; class Coriobacteriia; order Coriobacteriales; family Coriobacteriaceae; genus Collinsella. Next base: position 6,639 of record USHF01000040.1, on the reverse strand, counting down.
GCGTTGGCGTGACCGTCGCCCTCAAAGGCAATGACGTGACGGGTCTGACGATCGAACACGCCGCGGAAGTTGCGGCCGCTGCCGATTGGCCAGTTCATGGGATAGGTATTGATACCCAGGACGTTCTCGATCTCTTCCATGAGCTCAAACGGATCGCGAGCCTCGTGGTCGAGCTTGTTCACAAAGGTGAAGATGGGAATGTGACGCAGCGTACAAACCTTAAAGAGCTTTTTGGTCTGAGCCTCGACGCCCTTAGCGCCGTCGATGACCATGACAGCGGCGTCGGCGGCCATAAGCGTACGGTAGGTATCCTCCGAGAAGTCCTGGTGGCCGGGGGTATCGAGAATATTGACGCAGGCGCCGTTGTAGGTAAACTGCAGCACCGAGGAGGTAACGGAGATACCGCGCTCCTTCTCGATGTCCATCCAGTCCGAGACGGCATGCTTGGCCGAGCTCTTGCCCTTGACCGAGCCGGCGGTCTGGATGCTGCCGGTATAGAGCAGCAGCTTCTCGGTAAGTGTGGTCTTACCGGCGTCCGGGTGGCTGATGATCGCGAATGTGCGGCGCGACGAGATTTCATCCGACAGGCTTGCCATGCGGATCCTTTCTTGCATTAAGTGCATTACGTCGTTGTAACCGCACTATTGTAGCCGCGAAATCCCGCTCTAGGGCGCCTATCAGGACAAATTCATCAGTTGGGGCCTGGGTAGCCGGCCCAATCCGAATTTGTCTCTTGCGTAACTGTGCATAGTGTATATATACTGTGCTTACCGGTTATATACACGTGTAGCCCATCAGCTAAGGAGCCGCTGTGGACATCATCCTATCCAATTCGAGCGACAAGCCCATCTACGAGCAAATAGCCTCGCAAGTCAAAGCTCAGATCCTTTCGGGCACGCTCGCGGCGGGAGCCAAACTCCCCAGTATCCGTGCACTCGCGAGCGATCTTGGCGTGAGTGTCATCACCACCAAGCGCGCCTACGCCGACCTGGAGCAACTCGGCTTCATCTGCACCGTGCAGGGCAAGGGCTGTTTTGTCGCCGAGGGCAACCAGGAGCTCTTGCGCGAAAACCAGCTCTGCCATATCGAAGAACTGCTTGCGAAAGCGGCGAGCCAAGCCGAAGCCCTGGGCGTTACGCGCGACAAGCTGCACGAGATGCTCGACCTGGTAGCCCCCGAAACCATGCAGTAGCCATCTGCAAGAAAGGCTATACCATGCAAAACCTTTTAGAACTCAAAGGCATCTCACGCCGTGTGAGCGACCGTTTTTCGTTGCGAGTGGTCACACTCGCCGTGGAGCCCGGCCAGATCGTTGGCTTTGTGGGCGCAAATGGCGCCGGCAAGACGACGACCATTCGCGCCGCGCTTGGGCTTATAAAGCTCGATGCCGGCGAGGTGCATCTGCTTGGACAGCGCTGCGACGCCAACGCGCCCGACGAGACGCAGCGCCACCTGCGCTCCCGCATCGGGCTTGTCCTGGACACGTGTCCCTTCCCCTCCACGCTCAAGGTGGGCCAGGTCGAGAGGCTCGTAGGCCCGGCATACCCCACGTGGAGCTGCGAAACGTTCGCCGGATTCATCGACCGATTTGGCCTCGATCCCAAGACGAAGGTCAAGGACCTCTCCCGCGGCATGGGCATGAAGCTGCAGCTCGCCTGTGCGCTCAGTCACAATGCTAAGCTGCTCGTTTTGGACGAAGCCACCGCGGGCCTCGATCCCATGGCGCGCGAGGAACTGCTCGACGAGTTGCTCGCCTTTGTCGCCGACGGCCAGCACAGCGTGCTGCTCTCAAGCCACATTACATCCGACCTCGATCGCACTGCCGACCGCGTCATCTGCATCGATAACGGCTCGATTGTGTTTGACCTGCCGCGCGAGGACATTACCGACCGAGCCGGCATCGCCCACTGCACCCAAGCACAGGCGTCCGAGCTCATGGCTTGCGTCGAAGGCGCCCGTGCCGCCCACCACGCCTATAGCGTGGACGTGCTCGTGCCCAACCGTCGCGAGGCGCTCGAGGCCTTCCCCGAGATTCCCTGCGATCGGGCAACCATTGATGACTATCTTCGCCTCATACTGAAAGGGGCTTCGAAATGAAACGCGCCTTTATGTCTGAGCTCGCCATCGTCCGCACGCTTGTCCCGAGCATCGCGGGCGTCGGCCTGTTCATCTTCGTCGTACTAACCCTCGCCAACGCATCGGATGGCGATGCCAGTATGAGCGCCGGCGCCTGCGCGGTCAGTGCCATGTCGCCCATCGTGGTCATGAGCTCGCTGGCCGGCTACGACAATCAAAACGGATGGGAGCGCTATCGGGCAACGCTGCCCCTCTCGCGCAAAGACATCATCTGCGCACGTTACCTCTGCATTGTTGCCTTCTCGGCCATCATGGCGTGCGCGACCGTGCTTTTGAGCACCATCACTCTTCCGTTCTTCGATCACACGGGCATGCCCTCGACGGGACAGATCGTCTTTGAGACCACAATAGCCTCCGCCGCATCGATGCTCATCTCCCTCATGATGGTGTTTCTGGCACAGCCGCTGTTCTTTCGATTTGGACACATGGAGGCGCTGCGCCTTTCCGTCGGCCTGTTTGCCCTGCTCGGATGCCTTGCCATGGCCACGCTGAGCTCCTCCAACCCCATCAGCAACTGGCTCATGTCGATTGCTGGGGCGAATCCCGATCCCGCCGTCCTCGGCTGCCTGTGCGCAGGAATTGCCGTACTGGCCCTCACGCTATGTGCAATCAGCTACACCGTCAGCACCAAGGTTTATCGAGTACGCGACCTGTAGCCACGCGAATCTTAATCCACGAAGGGCGCAATCGCCGCCCCTCCCCGCAAATCCGTGGCAAACGGCATGTCCCCAGCGTGCGCCACCGTACTACTTGCGCAGCGGCTTGGGCAGTGGGATACCGGCGGCAATGGCTGCGGCGATGATCATGCAGACGATACCCTTGAGGGGGAAGCACATGAGCAGCAGGCCCACGACCATGACCGGCTGACGCATGACCGCACCCATCGTCGATGCCGTGCAGACGGCGACGCAAAAGACCGGATCTGCGCCGGTGAGGATGGCAAGGCCATAGCCCAGGCTTACGCCCGAGAAGATAACCGGGAAGAAGTGACCGCCGCGCCAACCAAGGTTGATGAGGGCGGGCGTCAGCATGGCCTTAACAAGACCGGTCGCGATAAGCACGCCAGCGGGAATGGTCAGATAGGTTTCCATGAGCACGTCGGCCTGGGTCTCGCCGGCAAACATGGTATAGGGCAGGACCGTGCCACAGATGGCGAGTGCCAGACCGGCCAGCATGGCCTTGAGGACAGGACGCTCCCCTATTGCATGGGACAGTGCCTCGCTTGCATGCTCAGAGACAAAGTACAGCCAGCCGCAGACGGTGCCGATCAGCGACAGAGGGACGAGCCAGGTAAGCTCTAGGTTGCCCACCTCGGCGGACTCGAACCTGGGCATGCCCATGCCGCCGCCCACAAGCTGTCCAAGCAGCAGGTAGGTGCCCAGACCGCCGGCAATCGCAATACCGTAGACCACCGTCTTTTGCGCCTTGGGCAGCTTGATGGTGATCTCGCCGGACGCGGACTCATCGTCGGCGTCTTCACCCTGGCCGTCGGTGCTACCGGCAAGCGGCGCCACAAAGCCAAAGACAGGCGCGGTAAAGAGCGCCGTCAGGGCAGCCTGGGTGCCCAGCAACGTGAGCTCCCTAAACTCGGCGCCAAAGCGACGCATGCGGTCGCCGACCCAGCTGCACAGGCCCGCGATGACGCCGGTCAGACCGGCTTCCGGTCCAATACTTCCGCCAAACAGCAACGGCAGCAATGCCGCGAGCGAAAGCTTGCCCAGGTTGTCGTACGGGTAGCGCCCGTCTTGCTTAACCTTAGCCATCACCTGGTTGAGGTCATCGGTCTTGGCGCCCGTCATCTTTTCGTACAGGCCAATCACCAAGCCGCCCAGCAGGCAGACAAAAAACGGGTACGGCAAAAAGCCAAACGGGCCGCTGGCAAGCTCGGGCGAAGCGACGCCCAGCGCGTGTGGAATCTCGGTCCATAGATAGTCGATACCGTGCTCCATCGCAAAAAAGAACAGCCAGACTGCGGCACCCGCGAGTGCACCGGTCACGGCAACGCTGACCAAAAACAGCGCTCGGTTCGTGGGTTTGGCAAGGTTATCCATCGGGTCCTCCCGCGGTCAAAGTCGACATAGATACGTTTTATTGTAGAGCGAGTGTGGCCCAGACAAGCCAACCGTCTGCGCCGCAAACGGCACCATTGGGAGCCATAGTAGGGCAGGCTCAAGGCTTATCCGTTGATAATCGAGGCAATCTCGCGCAAATCGTCGGCAAAGTAGATGCCGTGCTGGCGCTGCGGGCTCGATAAACCCTTATCGATCATGTGCCCGAGCAGCGCCTTGAGGTCGTTGTAGTAACCGTCCAGGTTATACAGGATGCACGGAGCACTCAGGTGCCCCAACGACACCGCGGACATGACCTCGGCAATCTCCTCGAGCGTGCCCGTGCCACCGGGAAAGGCAATGAACGCATCGCCGAGCTCGATCATCTTGGCCTTGCGCTCCGCCATATCACTCGTCACGATGAGATCGTCGATACCGTCATGTTGAAACTCGGCCTCGATAAAAAAGCTCGGCTCCACGCCCGTCACATGACCACCAGCATCAAGTACGCTATCGGCGAGCGCACCCATCAGGCCCGATTTGGACCCGCCGTATACCAGCGCGTGTCCGTTGGAGCCAATCCAGTTGCCCAGTTCTTGCACCGCAGGCAGAAACGCCGGGTCGTTGCCGACGCTCGCGCCCAGGTAGACGGTGATGTTCATGTTTGGTCCCCCTTGTTGTGGCGCACGACGTTCGTCTTAGCGCTGGCGTCGACGATACTCGCGCACACGGCGCGACAGATCGGCGAGCTGGTCGCGATCGAGCTCTTCCAAATGCTCCAGATCATCCATAAAGCGCGCCATGGTGTCCTTTTGGCGCATCTTGATAAGCGTATTGCAGTAGTTCACCGCCACGCCCGTGAGCATGGCGATGTAGAAGATGCTGATGGCGCTCAGAATGACGGTAATGGCGCGGGCAACCGGTGTCTCGGCCGGAATGTCGCCAAAGCCGATCGTCGAGACCGTCTCAAAGCTAAACCAGAGACCATCGCCAAACGTGAGGGTCGTGGGCTCGGACAGCCAGACAGCCGTCGAGCACAGCAGGTAGAAGACGAGGAACAGCTCCGTAATGCGCACGAAGCCCGCCTGGCGCAACACGTCAGCAAGCGTCTTGAGCTTTTTCATCGCGACCCTTTCCACGGACAACCAATCACATTCGCTCGGTATTGTCCCACGCCTCCCCCGCAAACGGAACTAGTCATTGGGGACGTTCTTAAATGACTAGTCAAACAAGAACGTCCCCAATGACTAGTCGTTTAAGAACGTCCCCGATGACTGCCGGGCGGGAGCGTTTAGCGGTACAGCTGCCGACTGGGCAGGCGGAGCTGGTATTCTTATGCGGTAATGTCTCGATTCGTTAGGATTGCATGTGAGAGCTGCCACTGTCCTTCGTTCAGTTATATGTCGCGCTCTGGTCGTTGCGCTTACCGCGCTCACCGTACTGAGCGCCGTCGCGCCCGCCCCCGCCTTTGCCGTCGACTCCGATCAGCAAGTCAAGACGGTCCGCGTCGGCTGGCTCGTCAACAACGAGGGCTTCCAGGAAGGCACGCCGGGGGAGCGTCTCTCGGGATGGGGCTACGAGTACCTCCAGACCCTGTCGTACTACACGCCCGGCTGGCGGTACGAATACGTCACCGGCACCTTCACCGAGCTTATGGACATGCTCGAGGCGGGCGAGATCGACCTCATGCCCAACATCTCCTACTCCGAGGAACGCGCCCAAAAGTTGCTCTTTTCCTCAAACCCCGAGGGCACCGAACGCTACTACATCTACGCCAGGCCCGATCGCGACGATCTGGCCAAGGGTGACCCCCAAGCGCTCCAGGGCCTTACCATCGGCTACAACCCCGGCGTTATGCAAACCTTCGTTGGCCAGCAATGGCTCGCCAACGAAGGAATCGCCTGCGCATACAGGGAGTATGACGGAGGATCCGATCTCTTTAACGCGCTCGCAAACAACGAGGTCGATGCCGTCATCATGAATGACACGATCTCGTCGCCCAGTGCCTCCCCCATGTTCTACATTGGTTCGAGCGACTACTACTTTGCCGTTCCCAAAAGCCGCCCCGACCTGATGAACGACATCAATGCTGCCATGACGGCAATCGCCCGCGTCAGCCCACGCTATAACGACGAAGTCAAATCTAGCTACTCGACCCAAAACAGCGGTTCATCATCGCTCAACGGCCCCGAATGTTCCTGGCTCAAAGCAAATGACAACACCATCACGCTCGGCTACATTACGGGCAAACTCCCCTACTGTAACGAAGACGAAGACGGCGAAATGGAAGGTTCGCTCGCATCGCTTGCGACGACGCTGCACGATAAATTTGGCATTACGGTCAAAACCGTCGCCTTTGATAGCTACAAGATGATGTCAAAGGCCCTGTCAAAGGGAAGCATAGACGTTGCGCTGCCGGTATACCGCTGTCTCTTATACACATCTGACGCTGCCG
>USHF01000039.1 GCA_900554465.1 uncultured Collinsella sp. | reverse complement strand
GTCTCGTGGGCTCGGAGATGTGTATAAGAGACAGACCGACCAGGGTCAAAAGCGTCGCCGTCGCCGTCGCTCCCGCAAGCCGCGCCAGGACGGTGGCGAAGGCTCGACCCGCACCTCGTCCGTACCGCAACCGCCTGCCGGCGAATAACGTCCGTAAGCGGATGTAACCCGCCTGACCCCAGCACCTCTGGGTATCATGGCTCTACACCGACAACCCTCCCTTCGCCTTTGCGTAGGGAGGGTTGTGTCATGAAGAGACATCTGAACGTATTGACTCGCTTGCAGGGCGCAGGCGTCCTACCGTTTGCGGACGAATTGCTACCGCTTGCCGAGCGCGCGACGTATGAGGCGCTCGAGGCGTTGTCGCCCACGCGATGCGCTGGCTGCGAGCGTTCCGGTGCGCTGATCTGCCAGGATTGTCTGGCATCGCTCGCGCTCATCGATCCGTGTCATAGTTGCATCCGATGCGGCGCCCCGTTTGGGGATTTGCTGTGTACCGAGTGCTCGGTCGAGGGCACGTCTTCGGCAATGGCCGAGGCGCTCGATCGCTGCCTGGCGTGTGCCGTCTATGCACATCCGCTGCCGCGCATCATCAAGGCGTACAAGGATGCGGGCGAGCGCCGTCTGGCACCGTATCTGGCGGAGTTGCTCTACGACACTGCCTTGCATGCCCAGGTGGCAGCATCCGATCGCTACGGCGGTGTGTTGTCCGGTGCGGACGCGGTGGTGTTTGTGCCCGCGACTGCGGCGGCGTTTCGGCGGCGTGGATTCGACCATATGGAAGCAATCGCGCGCTCGTTTTGCGATCTTTCGGGTGTCCCGTTGCTGGACGCCCTGGTCAAATACGGTCATGGTGACCAGCGAGAGCTCGGCCGCGATGAGCGCCGGGAGCATGCCCGGGGCATGTACGAGACGGTCGAGGATGTGCGCGGCCGCCGTCTGCTGCTCATCGATGATGTCATTACCACGGGCGCGACCATGGCAGCAGCCTCGGCGGAGCTCAAGCGTGCCGGCGCCGCAGCAGTCGATGGCCTCGCTATCGCACGCGTTTGGTAGGGGGTGGTTTTGTGGCAGTGAAGATAGCGCGGCGCATCGAGCCGACAAGCGAGCAACTGGCGGCCTCCGTAGTCCTGACCGGTGCCTCGGCGCTGCGCATGATGCGCGCCGAGCGCCGACAAATGGGTTACATCAGCTGGAGAGACCTCGATCCCGATGAAGAGCGCCGTGTGCTGCATACATCGTCTCCCTCGGCCGAGGACATTTATCTTCCCGATTTGGTGCGGATCGGGGCCGTGAGTGGCGAGGTCCAAGAAGACTTGTGCCTGCTGGTGGGGTCGGCGAAGCAGCGTCGCCGCATGCCTGGTGCAAGCTGGTCCGTTTGTTCTACAGACCTGCCGGACGCCTCGATTTTGGAGGTGGAGCCGGGAGTGTACAGCTTGTCTCCCGAGGCCCTCTGTGCCGCCGTTGCGCGCGAAGTCGGCTGTATCCAGGCATTTGCCCTGGCCCAGGAGCTGTGCTCCAAGATTTCGCTGAGCGATCGCGGGCAGTATCTGCCCCCTTACAGCTCGCCTACCGTGAACAGGCTGGCAAAGGATAAGGACCAGCCGTCAGATGTGGGCTACTTTGAGGTCGAGCCAGTGCTGACGCCCGATCGCCTGGCAGATTACCTTGCGGCATGCAAGGGGAGCGCGGCCAAGCAGCTGCGGCGGCTGTGCCCCTTTCTGTCGGAAAACCTGCGCTCACCCATGGAATGCATCATGCTTGCCATGTTTTCGCTTCCGTTTTCTTATGGCGGATTTGCCTGCGGTCCCTTTAAGACCGACCACAAGATCGAGTTCAACGACCGTGCGCAGGCGATCTCGGGGATGCCGTATGCGGTTTGCGATGCCTATCAGGAAGCAGCTCGGTTTGACCTGGAATACAACGGTGAGCAGGGCCATTCGTCTCGCGGCGGGCGCATTCACGATGAAAAACGCAATACGGGTTTGGCGTCCATGGGAATCGAGGTCGCGACGGTCAACAACGAGATGCTCTGCGACATGGAAGCGATGGAAGCGCTCGCATGGCGCATCCACCAGCGTATGGGTAAACGATATCAGAATCGTGTAGAGGCTCGTCGAAAGAGGCAAGATGCTCTGCTGAATACGCTCCGAGCGTGCTTTGGGCTCAAGCCGGCGTAAAACTATGGCTTTATAGGGGGTCTGTTTATATGCCATGTGCAAAAAACGGCAAATATGAGTACTGTTACTAGATTAGTGACAGCAAAAATAAAGAAACTTGGGCCGAAAAACTGGATTCAGCGAAGAGATAATAAACGAATGTGGAATATCTTGGCGCCAAGCGGGCTGTGCGGAACTCAAAAAGGGCTCGTGGGGCGGAAATACGCTGCTACTAAATTGGTAGCAGTACTCATATTTGCCGTTTTTTGCACACGGCACCCTGAGACGGGTGCCCCGGGGCTCCCCGTGGGGGAGCTCCGGGCTTCATGGGGGCACGAATGGTCCGCCCCGACCTGCGAAATCTGTGCTCGCGATGCGAATAACGTCCCTAACCTTAAACTATAGCTTGAACTTAGCTATAATGCCCTACGTTCCTGCCAGGCTGTGGTTGCGGACGGACGAAATGCCCATCCTAGTCCAAGACAGACGCGGTCAAAGGGATCCACGTAAGCGACCGCGTGCGCGCGGCGCGATCATGGCGCGTCCTAGATGTAAGCCGCACCGTCCGTTCTACTTTCTTTGGGGCAATACCGCCTCGCGGGCGAGCGGGCCAGTCGTGAAGGTGGCTGCGGCCTCCCGAGCAAACGCCCCGGTGCGCAAGTGTGGGGTCAAATACCAGGTCAGCTGGTGGGAACAACCCGATATTCCGTGCAGGGCACGGATTGTATACGACACAGAAGGCAGGGTAGTGGACATGGTGAGGGGCAGCTTGATGCATGCGGCTCGGTTAGGTGCTGGGACCGCGGTGGTCATTGCCGTTTTGGGCCTGAGTGGATGTGCGTTCAATCCACTGTCCACGTTCACGACGCCCACGATCGACCAGATCGAGCGCGAGACCGTTACCCCCACGGTATCGGACGATGCCCTGGTCACGCCGGGAACCCTGACGGTCGCCCTCGATACTTCCGATGCCCCGCAAGCCATGCAGGATGCCGACGGAAACCTCACGGGCTATGCGGTCGATGCCGCTCGTGCCCTTGCATGCCGCATGGGTCTCAAAGTCGCCTTTGTCGATGCGTCCTCGGCCGATTCCGCGCTCAGCGATAAAAAGGCCGACATCTTTATTGGCGACGCCAGGTCTACGGACGGCGATATCAGCTCACTTGGCACCTGTCTGTACGACGCCCCCGCCGTATTCGGCAAGAGCAGTGACGGCGAGTCGCTGAGCGTTTCCACCGAAACGCTTAACACCGCTACCCTGGGCGTTCAGACCTCCTCGGCCTCGCAGGAGGCGCTCGCCAAGCAAAGCATCACCGCCAACCAAAAGACCTTCTCCAACATCAATGAGTGCTTTGAGGCGCTCGAGTCGGGCGAGGTCGATTACGTGATCTGTGATTCCACGGCTGGTGGCTACCTCGCGCGTCTGATGAGCCAGATCTCCTATGTCGGTACGCTCGAGGCGCCCTCCACGCTTGGCGTCGCAGGCCTAAGCTCTAACGATGAGCTGTGCCGTGCCGCGAGCGATGCCCTCGATGGCATCACGGTCGATGGCACGCTCGAGGCAGTCCACTGCGTCTGGTACGGACAGATGCCCTATGACCTTACCGCCAAGACCGTTTCGGGGGCCAATGTGCAGGCATCCGACTCCACGTCCAACGAGACCGAGTCCTCCGATGACGACGCCTCTGATAACAACGGCGACAGCCCGTCGTCTAGCCAGGAGGGCACCATCACCGACGATGACATCAACAAGCTCAATAGCTAGTTATTGGTAGGGGTGGCGCCTGCCATACATTGAACGAGGCACTTCTTCACGGTTTCAACACGCATAGCCGGGTCTCCCTAATAGGGGAGCCCGGCTTTTCTATTTTGGTAAAAACGGCAGGTAAAAGCTGATTTCCAGGAGAAAAACTAGCTTTGCCGACGCCTTCCTATAGCGCACTTTGCCACGGAAAAGTGCGAGACTTCGGTATGCGGTATCAAGCAGTCGTTATTCGGGTCTTTGGGAAATCGCGTGATTAAATGCACGGCAATGGGTACATAGCCAGTACAGTAAGTCCCCGAGGCAGATTGGAGCCACGTATGGATATCAAGGTTTCTGGACGCAAGACGACGGTAACCGATGCTCTGCGTGCGCATGTGGATGAGAAAATCGGCGAGGCGCTCAAGGTTTTCGACATCGAGCCCATGACAGTCGACGTCGTGCTTCGTTATGAGAAGAACCCCTCGAACCCCAACCCGGCAATCGTCGAGGTCACGGCTCGTGCCCGCGGTTCGGTGATTCGCGTTGCCGAGCACGGCGCAGATATGTATGCTGCCATCGACCTCTCCGCCGATAAGGTCACCCGCCAGCTGCGCAAGTTCAAGACCAAGGTCGTGGACAACCGCCAGGGTGGTGCCAGTGCCGCGGATGTCGCGCCGGTCGAGCGCGTTGAGGATCTGGCCGACCTGCTGCTGCCCGAGGAGGACGACGACCTGCTCGTCCGCGAGAAGGTCATCGATGTCACCCCGATGACCGAGGAGCAGGCGCTGGTGCAGACCGATTTGCTGGGCCACGACTTCTACGTGTTCGAGAACGCGACGACCGGTCTCATCAATGTGGTGTATCACCGTAAGAATGGTGGATATGGCATCATCAAGCCCCGCATCGAAACACTTGACGAGTAAAATACGTTAACTTGCATGAGTTAACGGTTGGCGGCCATCCCATGCGGGTGGCCGCCTTTTTACGTAAGGAGTCGCTTTGATGGACAAGGCCGCATCCGCCGGTCATTCGAACCGTTGCCGCATCGTCGTCGATACCTGCTGCGACTTTAGCCCCGAGGTCGCCGCGAACCTCGATGTCGATATCCTGGGTTTCCCTTTCATTATCGATGGCGAGGAGCGCACAGACGACATCTGGTCGAGCATGAGCCCTAAGGAGTTCTACGACCGCATGCGCGCCGGTGCCCGCGTGTCCACCTCGGCTGTGTCGCTCGGTCGCTATATCGAGTTTTTTACCGAGTGCGCCAAAGAGGGCACGCCCACGGTCTACCTGTGCTTTACCTCGGCGCTGTCGTCGAGCTACAACTCCGCGTGCCAGGCGGCAGATGTCGTGCGCGCCGAGTATCCCAACTTTGAGCTCTACGTGGTCGACAACGCTCTGCCCTGCGCGACCGGTGCGCTCTTGGCGCTCGAGGCCGTGCGCCAGCGTTCGGCGGGACTGACCGCCAAGCAGCTGGTCGATTGGGCAAACGAGGCAAAGACCTACGTGCACGGCTACTTTACGCTCGAGAGCTTCGACGCACTGGCTGCCGGCGGCCGCATTCCGCCCGCGGCGGCACAGCTCACGGCAAAGCTCGATGTCAAGCCCGAGCTCTCCTACGACCTGGCCGGCTCGCTGTCGCTGATCGGCGTCAACCGCGGCCGCAAGAAGGCGCTCAAGTCCATCCTCAAGTCGTTCCGCGAGAACTACGTGCCCGATCGCACCATGCCCATCGCCATTATGACTGCCGATGCCGAGAAGGACGGCGACTGGCTCGAGGCCGCCGTTCGCAAGGAGGAGGGCTGCGCCGATGTCACGATTATCCGTAGTTCCGTCGGTCCTACCATCGGCTCGCACGTGGGGCCCGGCATGGTGGCACTTGCGTTTTGGGGTAAGAACCGCGCCGAGAAAGCCTCGCTTTCCGACCGTATCGCCCGCCGCGTGCGCGGTCAGTAGGCAAGCGCTGCGTCCGTAATCGCCCTCGACTCCCAGCCCAAACGCTGGCACCGAGTATTCAACCTGGTAACAACACCCAACCCAAAAGGAAAGGTTTCATGGCAAACAAGCTCTCCGTCGCATTCATCGGCACCGGAATCATGGGTGCCCCCATCGCCGGCCACATTCTGGACGCCGGCTATCCCGTCACGGTCAACAACCGCACCAAGTCCAAGGCGGCGGCGCTTATCCAGCGCGGCGCCGTCTGGGCAGATACGCCGGCCGATGCCGCGGCGAACGCCGATGTCGTCTTTACCATGGTGGGCTATCCCTCCGAGGTCGAGGAACTCTACCTGGCGGGCGACGGCCTGCTCGCGTGCACTAAGCCCGGCGCGGTCTTGATCGACCTCACCACGAGCTCGCCCGAGCTTGCCCGTGACATTGCCGAGGCCGCCCAGGTTTCTGGTCGCATGGCGTTTGACTGCCCCGTCACCGGCGGCGAGTCGGGCGCTATCGCCGGTACGCTCACGGCTATCGTGGGCGCTACCGAGAACGACATCGCGCCGGTCCGCGACATCCTTGCCACCTTTGCGGCCAACATCTGCTGCTTCGACGGCGCCGGCAAGGGCCAGGCTGCCAAGCTCGCCAACCAGGTGTCGCTGGGCGCCTGCATGGTCGGCATGGCAGACGCCATGGCATTTGCCGAGCTGAGCGGCCTTGATCTGGAGAAGACCCGCCAGATGATCCTGGGCGGTACCGGCAAGTCCGGCGCCATGGAGAGCCTGGCTACCAAGGCGCTCGACGGCGACTACAAGCCCGGCTTTATGGTCGAGCACTTCATCAAGGACCTGCGCTTGGCGCTCGCCTATGCCGACGATCGCGAGCTTGCGCTGCCCGGCGCCGACGTGGCCTTTACGCTCTACGACATGCTCGATGCCATCGGTGGTGCCAAGCTGGGCACCCAGGCCATCACGGTCCTCTATAAGGAGGAGGCCGACGCCATCGCCGCCGGTCTGGACTGGTCGCAGTATCGTCCCGAAGAGCACGGTGCTCACGAGGACGGCTGCGGTTGCGGCGAGCACGGCGACGACCATGAGTGCGGTTGCGGCCACCACCATGGCGAGGACCACGAGTGCTGCGGCGGCCACGGCCATGATGATGGCCACGAGTGCTGCTGCGGCCACCATCACGGGGAGTAGCGCCCATGAGCTGGACGTTCGTGGTGCTTGCGCTGGTGCTCTTTCTCTTCGCGATCTACATTGGCTTTTTGTGCGGCCAGTGGGCGTGCGAAAAGCGCGTCATCACCAAGCGCGACTACTGGATTGCCAACTTTGCAGGCGCGGCGGCAGTCGTCCTGCTGACCTGGGTGTTCTCACTGTTCCCGCTGGTGCAGTTTGCGCCGATCGGCTGGCTCGGCGGCTTTATCGCCGGTCTTAAGATGAGCTTTGGCGAGTCCGTCGGTCCGTGGCGCAAACACGACGAGGTCTTTAACGTCAACAAGGCTCATCGCGCCGCCGCCGACGCGGGCGACGCTGAGGAACGCCGCCGTGCGCGTCGCAATGGCGCGGCCGACCGACAGCTCATCTCGGTCACCGATGACAGCAAGGGTGCTGGCAAGCACGCTAAGTAATAGTAAGAAGAGGTAACTATGGCAGAAAACAAAGACGAACAGCTCACCGACGAGGAGCTGGCACAGCTTCAGCTGGCAGAGGAGAACGAGAACGCCGTCGACCGCCTGGTTCAGGAGCTCGGCTGCCCCACGCGCCGCATCCGCCAGTTTGCCGCCCGCGTGCTGCATCTGCTTGCCGAGCGCGATCCCCAGCGCGTCGTGCCCTGCGTGCCCGCGCTGATCGAGGCGCTCGACCGCCCCGAGGCGCAGACCCGCTGGGAGGCTCTCGATGCCCTGACGGCGCTCGCCACCACCTGCCCCGAGCAGCTGGGCGATGCCTTTGAGGGCGCCGAGACCGCACTGTTCGACGAGATTTCCTCCACGCTGCGCTATGCCGCCTTCCGCCTGCTGTGCGTGTGGGGCGCCACGAGTGTCGAGCGTTCGCGCGAGGCTTGGCCCATCCTGGGCGAGGCCATCCAGTGCTACCACGGTGATCTCGAGTATCGCGACATGCTCGGTTGCCTGTACGAGTTTGGTCAGGGCGAGATTGACGCCGAGGTTGCCGAGAAGCTCGCGCTGCGCCTTAAGTTCGACGCCGAGAACGGCAAAGGCAGCTATCTCAAGGCCCGTTCGAGCGAGATTTGCGAAATGCTTGTTAAACGTTTTGGCCTGGATCTCTCCAAAAAGAAGAAGCGTGCTAGCGTTAAAAAATCTGACGACGCCGAAGACGAGGAGTAACAGATTATGGCGCACGATGTAGTCCTGATTCCCGGTGACGGTATCGGTCCCGAGATTACGCAGGCCATGCGCCGCGTGGTCGAGGCCGCCGGTGTCCAGATCAATTGGAACGTCCAGGAGGCCGGTGCCGGTGTCATGGACGAGTTTGGCACGCCGCTGCCCCAGCACGTGCTCGATGCGGTCGCCGAGACCAAGGTTGCCATCAAGGGTCCCATTACTACGCCGGTTGGCACGGGTTTCCGCAGCGTTAACGTCGCCCTGCGCAAGCACTTTGACCTGTACGCCTGTGTGCGCCCTTGCCTGTCGCAGCCGGGCGACGGCTCGCGCTTCCGCGACGTCGACCTGGTCATCGTGCGCGAGAACACCGAGGACCTCTATGCCGGCATCGAGTTCGATGAGGGGGCTGCCGAGGTCGAGGAGCTCTCGCAGCTTGTCGAGCGCTCGGGTCAGAAGGCCTTCGCCGCCGATTCCGCTATCTCGATCAAGCCCATCTCCATCGCCAAGAGCCGCCGCATTGTGGAGTACGCCTTTGAGTACGCCCGCCGCTGCGGCCGCAAAAAGGTGACGGCCGTGCATAAGGCCAACATCATGAAGGCGACCGATGGCCTGTTCCTGCGCGTTGCGCGCGAGGTGGCCGCCAACTATCCCGATATCGAGTTCAACGACAAGATCGTCGACGCCACCTGCATGGGCCTGGTCCAGAACCCCAACGACTTCGATGTCCTGGTGCTGCCCAACCTGTACGGTGACATTGTGAGCGACCTGTGCGCCGGTCTGGTAGGTGGACTGGGTATGGCTCCGGGTTCCAACATCGGTGCCGACTGCGCCATCTTCGAGGCGACGCACGGCTCCGCGCCCGATATCGCTGGCCAGGATATCGCTAACCCCACGGCCGAGATTCTGTCCGCGGCTATGATGCTCGATCACCTGGGCGAGAACGACGCGGCCAATCGCATTCGCGCCGCCGTTTCTGCCACGCTCGACGAGGGTGAGCAGGTTACCGGCGACGTTCGTCGTGCCCAGACCGGCTCCGTTGAGGGCGCTGTGGGCACGCAGGCCTTTGCCGATGCCGTTATCGCGCACCTGGCCTAAGGCATGCAGACTGCAAACGCCTAAATAGTACTTAAGTGTTTGCGTATAACCTGAGAATCAATACGCCCGGCGCTTTGTCGGGCGTATTCTATTGCGGACTATGTTTCCTAACAAGGAGTAACTGATATGGGTCTGATTCAAAAGAAGGACGAGAAGGACGAGATCGACGGCATCCAGATCATCGAGCGCGGCGAAGGCCCCGATGGTGATGAGGAGGAGAAGATCGATCTGGTCGCCGGTACGTCTGCCGAACATATTGCCGCCGGTACGACGGCCGAGGAGGAGGACGCTCGCCTGGAGGCAAAGATCGCCGCGGACGCCGCCGACGAGAACCTCATGCCCGAGGAGCAGGACGAGGGCGACGATATCCTGGGTTCCGACGAAGACGACCGCGCATCCAAGCACAAGAAGACGATGATTGCCGCCTTTGTGGTTGCAGTCGTGATTGCTGCCGTGATTGGCTTCTTTATTGGCAATGGTGGTTTTGGCGGCAAGGGTGTCGGCTCGGCGACCCTCACCGAGGACCAGCTCGATTCGACCGTGGCAAGCTACAGCTACAACGGCAAGAAGAGCGACATCACCGCGCGCGAGGCCATTGAGAGCCAGTACAGCCTCGACACCGTCAAGGATGGCGATGGCAACTACACCGCTCCCTCTGCCGACGTCATCCTGTCCTACGTGCGCAACAAGATCCTGCTCGACGCTGCCGAGGACGAGGGCATCACCGTCTCTTCTAAGGAGATGAAGAAGTACGCCGAGGATTCCATCGGCACTTCGGACTACAAGACCATGGCCACGCAGTATGGCGTGTCCAAGGACCAGGCCAAGCAGATCGTCCGTCAGTCCGCGACGCTGCAGAAGCTCTACAAGAAGAAGGTGGGCGATAGCTCCGCAAGCATGCCGACCGCCCCGACCGAGCCTGCTGACGGCAACGAGGAGACCGCGAGCAAGGACTACGCCGATTACATCATCAAACTTGCCGGCGACGAGTGGGATAGCGAAAAGGGCACCTGGAAGGACGCCGATAGCACCTACGTTAAGGCCTTCGCTGACGATGCCTTTACGGCTGATAGCGCTACCTACAAGCAGGCCATGACCGCCTATTACACCGCCTACCAGCAGTACTCTTCGCAGGCTTCGAGCGCCAGCTCCAAGTGGACCGAGTATGCTAACGGCCTGTATGCCAAGGCCAACATCAGCATCTACGGCCTGTTTGCGTAAGGTTTGCCTGCACTACTGTGCGCTAGCCGATCTGCCTGATTTAGCCCGCTAGAACGGACAACGTTCTAGCGGGCTTTTTGCTGCCGAAACCACTGGAGCTGTCTCTTATACACATCTGACGCTGCCGACGACTCCTTACGTGTAGA
>USHF01000038.1 GCA_900554465.1 uncultured Collinsella sp. | reverse complement strand
AAGCCTAATCGAAACTTTTCACACTTTCAAGTCTCTCTAAGTGTGAAAATAGTGGGAAATATGATTCTAATAGCTAGCTCAATAATTGTTAATTACCTATTTCTACCTGCGCTTCCTTTTAATTCAGTGAAATTGGCCTCATCTCGTCAAATGCCGAATTCACGTACTCGTAAAGCGGGGGTCACCGGTTCGAGCCCGGTCGCTGGCTCCATTGCACAAGATAGCCGCCTTCGGGCGGCTTTTTTGTTGCTGATTTCGGGCGCGCTTCCGCCAATCCAAGCACAACGCCGCCGGAAACTCTCCTACTCAACAAAAGCCCCGCCAACCGCAATCCCCAAAGGAACCGCGTTCAGCGGGGCCCAAGCGAGCTCCCCCAAGGGATAACGCTCGCAACACGAACAGCTCAGCCGAGCAGCGCGCTACTCCTCCCAGTAAGCATCTGCAAGCAGCTTAAAGCAAATCTTCTTGACCGGCTGCGCGCCATCGCCCTGGAACTCGAGCGTGGGCATGTGAGGCTCGCCGGCAACAAACAGCGCAAACTTGTCGTCAGCAAGATCGCCGGCGATCGAGGCGTCGGAATCGACCAGATCGTAGTCGTCCTTCTCGTCAAACTCCTGAACCAGCGTCAGGCTGCCCGTGGCAACCTTAAAGGCCTCGCGACCCTCGACGTCGATCTGCAGGTCGTGATAGCGCTGATGCGTCTCATAGTGAGCCTCGGCTTCGGGACGCGTCGTGGGAGCCATGACGTTCGCAAAGACCTTGTCGCCCAGAATCGGATGGCTGCCGACCTCGAGCTTCGCCGGATCGTTCTCCTCGAGCCAGTCGATCAGCACGTCGAGGCCCTTGAGCATTCCACGGTACTCCTCGATATCGCCCAATGCACCGTAAATCATCTAAATCCCCTCTCGGATCGTTTCTTTGGCGGCTACTCGGCAAACGCATTACCGACGCTGTTGCCACCCACATGCGTCTCGACCAGGGTAAGGTCGGGATTGAACACGACAGTGTCGGCGTCGCGCCCCGGCATAATGCTACTGCACTTGTCGTCGACATGAGCTGGCAACCGATGCCGGGGCCGCAGCACAAGCTCCTACAGCTCGGTCACGACAACGCCGTTGTAAACCTCGTCCCAACGATCCATAACCAAGTGGCCAGTCATGGGATCCATGGCATTGAGTTTGCCGCAGGTGTTGGCGGTACGCAGCACCGTCTCGTCGTCGGCTCCGGCAGCAATCGCATGTGCGAAGCCGGCAATGGTCGAATCGCCAGAGCCCGTAGCGTTAACGGCGGGGATATCGGGGGTCTTGGCGCGGAACGCACGGCCGTTATGGAAACCAACGGAGCCGGCAGCGCCCATAGATACGACGACCCAGGGGATATCGGAGAAGCGGGCGTCAGAGGCGAGCGCGGAACGGAGCTCGTCCACATCGTCGGTGGTAAAGCTCGTGCCCAGAAGGCCGTTAATTTCGGTCAGGTTAGGCTTAACCAGCTCAGGCTTGACCTCGGACTTGAGCGCAGCCTCGAGCGAGGCGCCCGAGGTATCGAGCAGCACCTTGGCGCCGGCGTTCTCTGCAATGCCCGTGATCTTAGCGTAGTAGTCCGCCTCGACGCCGCGGGGCAGCGAACCCGAGATGGTAACGACATCGGCCTTGCTCGCAAGCTCGGCGAACTTGGCGGTAAAGGCATCGAGCTCCTCGGGGGCAATCGTCGGGCCGCTCTCGAGCAGCTCGGTCTGGTTGCCGGCGTGGAGGATGTTGAGACAAATGCGAGTCTCGCCCTTGATGGGCACAAAATCATTCTTAATGCCGTTAGCATCCATGAGCTCGGCCATATAGGCGCCCATATGACCACCAAGCAAGCCGGTTGCCACGACATCGTCGCCCAGCTGGCCCAGGACGCGGGCCACGTTGAGGCCCTTACCGCCGGCGGTCTTTTCGGGCGTCACGCGGTTGACGTCGTCGATAATGAGCTCATCGAGCTGATAGCGCGTATCGACGGACGGGTTCATCGTAACGGTGAGGATCATTTCTAGCTCCTTATCTCGCAGGCTCCTTATGCCTTGCAAAACGAATTGGCTACATGCGACTACAGAATCTCGATTGTGAACGAGCGCACGATGGTTTCTTTGGGCTTGGCGATAAGGCAGCCGCGCTTGTGCTCAAGCACGTCGTCCTCATCGGAGCAGGTCGAAAGACCGCCCCAGGGCTCAACTGCCACAAAATCACCCTCGGGCTTGCTCCACACAATGAGGTACGGGAAGCCCTCAAAGCTCAGGCGAACACCCTTGTCCTCGCCCTTTTTGGAAAGCGTGACCTGACGGCTCTCGAGCACGTCAAAGATGGTCTCCGCAAAATCGAAGAGCTCATGTGACAGAGGCAGCGTCTTTCCCACCATGGGGTTCTTGGAGCGGTTGGTCACGTCAATCAAGCCAGTCGAGGGGACGGCAGCGCAAAGCTCAGCAGCCTCGTCTTTCTCAAAACGCAACTCGTAGTCCGTATAGGCCTCGCCCTCATCGAGCGGGCACCTAAAGCCGGGGTGTCCACCGATAAAGAAAGGCATGTCCTCGGTGCCCTCGTTGGTAACCTCATAGGAGACGCGCACGGCGGCGTCCTCGAGCGTATAGCGGGCGACAAGCTTAAACGGATACGGATAATCGCTCAGCAGCGCGGCGTTATCCTCCGAAGCCAGGCACATCGCCAGCTCGTTCTCGCTCTGGCTCAGCAGCTTCCACTCCTGTTTGCGCGCAAACCCATGGCGGGCGAGCTTCACATGATGTCCGGCAAACGTCATGGCGCTGTTATCGCGCAAACCTCCGCAAATCGGGAAGCAAATCGGTGCCTGGCCGGACCACACGGCGGGATCGCCCTGCCACAAGTACTCGCGACCTCCAGCCTCAATCGAGGTAAACGAACCACCGGCCGTGGAGACCTTGATAGAAATCGAATCGTTGGAGAGAGCGTATTCCATTGTCCATCCTTTCGAACAACTGCTTTTTGCTCGCAAGAACCCGTCTCGGCCCTGACCAAAGGACAAACCCGCACGTTCATCGATGCGTCCGGTTTCCCAGCCATGCAACGGGGTACCATACAGACATTGATGCAATTACAGCTGAAAGGCCTTCTTATGCGAACCATCATCCTTTATGCCTCACACCACCACGGCAATACGAAAAAGCTCGTGGACGCCATCGTCGAGGCGCACCCCGAGATCGATACCCTCGACGTGAAGTCACTCGGTAAAAACGAGTACCCCGACCTGCACGAATACCATCTGATCGGTGTCGCCACGGGCATCTATTACTCCGAGATCGACAAGGACATGGCACGCGTGCTCACGAACGTGCTGCAGCCGCAGGACAAGGTGTTTGGCCTTATGACCTACGGTGGCAAAAACAAGTGGTACGGCAAGGATATCGATGGCATCTGCCGCATGAGGCAGGCCATCTTTATGGGCGTCTACGGCTGTCCCGGCTTTGATACGTGGGGGCCGTTCAAACTCACCGGCGGCGTCCAGAAGGGACACCCGACCGCTGAGGAAATTAAGGGCGCCGTCGACTTCTTCGACAAGATCGAAGACGAGTATGGCGACATCATCGTCGAAGAGTACGCCAAGCGCGAGAAGCGTCTAGCATACGAAAAGGAGCATCCCGCGGGGGGTCTTGTGGCCGGCGTCAAGCGCACGGCAAAGAAGATCGTTAACAAGCTGTAACTGTTAAGGTGCTTTTGAGCGTTTAACCCATACGGCGGGTCCGAGCAGATTCGGGCCCGCCGTCTTTTTCTATCGTTAATCGGTAAAGGCGTTGCCGACGCTCTGGCCGCCAACATACGTCTCGACGAGGGTGAGCTCATGGTCGAACACGACAAAGTCGGCGTCGCGACCCGGCATGATGCTGCCGCACTTATCCTCGATGTGCGCAGAGCGAGCCGGCACCTCGGTTGCCATGCGAATGGCGATATCAGCGCTGGCGATGCCCCAATCGACAATGTTCTTGACGCCCTGGGCAAGCGTGAGCACCGAGCCGGCAATGCTTTTGCCGTCGGCGAGCCAGCACAGGTTGTCCTTCATGATGACGTCCATGCCACCACTGGTGTAGCTGCCCTCGGGCATGCCGCCGCAGCCCAGGCAGTCGGTGATGAGCACCGTGTGCTGCCAGCCCTTTGCCTGCAGCAGTGCCTTGATGGCGGCAGGGTTTACGTGCTTGCCGTCACAGATGATCTCGGCGTAGGTCTCGGGCGTGGACATGGCAGCACCCACGACACCGGGCTCACGGTGATGCAGACCGCGCTGGCCGTTATAGGTATGCGTAAAGCAGCTGGCACCGGCATTGATAGCGGCGATGCACTCATCGTAGGTGGCGTCGGAGTGACCGATGCTGGTCACCACGCCCTTGGCGTTCAGAGCAGCCGCATAAGCAGCGGCACCGTCGCGCTCGGCGGCCATGGCGCTCTTAACGATGCGACCGCCCGCAGCCTCCTGCCACTGGTCGAAAACCTCCTCGGAGGGGTCAATCAGGTAAGCGGGGTTCTGCGCGCCCACGTGCTTCATGGTAAAGAAGGGGCCCTCCAGGTAGATGCCCTGAATGCGGGCACCGCAGAAGTCGGGGCCGCGGCCCTCGTCCGCCTTGGCGATAGCAGCGCAGGCGTCCTTGATCTGTTCGACGCCATCGGTGAACGTCGTGGGCAGCCAGCTGGTGGTACCGCGACGGGCGAGCTCGGTTGAGCTGATATCGATGCCCTCGGGATCGTTATCGGTAGTTGAGTGGTTGTAGAAGCCATGGATGTGAGTATCGACCATACCCGGTGCGATCCACGATCCCGTGTAGTCCTTAATCTCGCAAGAGGGCTCGTCGGCCTGCCAGGCGCCAAAAACGCCATCCTCGACCATAAGATAGCCGCCCAGTTGCGGGCCTGCCGGCAAGAAGAACTTGTCAGCCTTAATTGCGTACGTGCTCATATGCACTCCTCGCTTCTAAAGCAGTTGACTGTGGTAATGCTTATACCCAGCTCACGTAAAACAAAAAGCGCCCGCCCGCCGTTATGAGCGGACGGGCGCCCTTACAGGGGGACGCGATTAAGCGGTGAAGGGGTGAATCGTCACGCCCTTAACCACGCGGTTGACCGTGCCGGTGGGGCTCGGCGTATCGGGCGTGTTGCCCACGCGGACGGAGTTGAGCAGGCTGATAGCCTGGGCAAACATCACGAACGGCAGAGCAAGGTAACCCTCGGGAAGTGCCTCGTAGCCCTTAAAGGTGAAGGACTCACCCTCATAGACGGTGGCACCTTCCTGCTGAACGGCGATGGTGTGCTGAGCGATCTCGTCGCCACCGATCTCGTTGAGGATGTCGATGTCGTACTGACGGGTGTAGGCGTCGTTGTTGACGAACACGAAGACGAGCGTCTTATCGTCGACGAAGGACTTAGGTCCGTGACGATAGCCCATGGAGGTGTCGTAGGAAGTAGCGACCAGACCGTGAGCGAGCTCGAGGATCTTGAGCTGGCTCTCCTGAGCAAGGCCACCGAAGGAGCCAGAACCCAAGTAGGTCACGCGGTTGAAATCGCCAGCCAGGTAATCGGCGATCTCAGGCTCACGGGAGATGACCTCCTCGCCCATCTTGGCAATCGTCTCGACCCACTCGGCCTTCTGCTCGTCAGAGGCAGTGTCGAAAATAAGGGTGGAGAGCAGGGTCATGCAGGAATAAGAACCGGTCATGGCGAAGCCCTTGTCGTTGGCGCGCGGAATGAGCAGCGTTAGCGCATTGGGATCATCGGCAGACTCGACGGCAAGCTTGCCCTCGGGAGCGCAGGTGATGTTGAGGAACTTGACGTTGTGGACGAGCTCCTTGGCAACGGCAACGGCGGCAAGGCTCTCGGGGCTGTTGCCAGAGCGGGCAAAGGAAACCACGAGCGTGGGATCCTCGGCGCGCAGGAAGTCGCGCGGGGCGCTCACGATGTCGGTCGTGGCGATGGGCTTAAAGTCGTAGAGATCAGTGTTGCCAGCGTGACGCAGGTACGGGGCGCAGGTATCGCCAACGTAGTCGGACGTACCGGCACCGGTGAAGACAACGGACAGACGACCCTCGCCCATAGCGCGAGCCTCGGCCAGGAAGGCCTCGATGGCCTCCTTGTTCTCGCGATAGATGTTGAGCGTATCACGCCAAAGCTCGGGCTGCTGAGCAATCTCGGCCGTGGTGATCTGGGCGCCGAGCTCGGTGAGCTCCTCGACACTCTTCTCGAACATTTCTAATACCTCTCTCTAGAAGTAATCCTCTGACGTGCAATTATACACTTCGGTTGGTTATCTGGTAGTAACCAGTTAAATGCAAAGAATCACCATATGGAAACGATGCGAGCACTAGTTACTGCGCTGGTGGTAAACCTTGTATTTAAACTGATCGGCACGAGCAACCGAGAGTGTGTACTCCACTACACCGTTTGACTCGTTATACGTAGTCCTGACCAAATCGAGCACAGGCGAGCCCTCGACAATTCCCAAAAGGTGGGCATCGGTGGGACGGGCTATGCTCGCATAGAACTCCTCTTCGGCCACGCGAATCTTTTGCTGAAAGTCCTGCTCAATCACATCGTAAAGCGGCTTACGCTCCAGCAGCGGTCGCTTTAGGGACAGAAATTGACGAACCGGTAGATAGCTGCGTTCGACCATCATGGGCATGTTGTCGGCAGAGCGAAGGCGCTTGAGCTTAAAAATGCGATCACCGATGCGCAATCCCATATGCTCGGCCAGATTCTTATCGGCCTCCATCTCGCAAAACTCGAGAATCGTGGTCTCGGGTTCTCGACCCATCGCGCGCATCTGCTCGGTAAAGCTGTAGGACTGCATAAGATTGGTTGCTTTTGCCGAACGGTCGGTCACAAAGGTACCGCGACCGTGCTGCCGAACCACCAGTCCTAAACGCTCCAGTTCCTGCAGAGCCAGGCGTACCGTAGTGCGCGAGAGACCATAGCGCTCCGAAAGTTCGCGCTCGGAAGGAATCATGTCACCGGCGCGATATTCTTGGTCAATCTTTTCGGTCAGAATATCGACCAGCTGATCGTACAGCGGTTGCTTACGCGCTCCGATCGCCATCCTATCCTCCCTTTTGCTCGAATTCGGCTAACTACCTAGGGTGTTATGCATTATCTGTCTGCCACACCCGAATCATTAAGAAAACAAAAGCCGCGCGCTCTTTCGAGCACGCGGCTTTTAACATACACATGGCTTAAGGGGTCGGGGTGTGAGCCGCGTAGGGACACACCCCTCAAGCTAGAGCCTTACCAGATGCTCGGCCAGAGACCAAGCGGGCCAGCGCCCAGGATGCCAAGGACGAAGAGCAGGAGAATGCCCTTGGTCGGGGTCCAGCTGTGCTTAGCGAACATGTAGTAAAGCAGCAGCGTAAGCATAAGCGGGACGAGCTTCGGGACGATGGTGTTGAGGGTGTCGGCAACAGAGAAGTTGACCGGATCCTCGGTAACGGTGCCGTAGGTCACGGACTCCATGCCGTTACCCAGATCGGTGACGCCGCACTCGACAGCGTTGCCGTCGGCATCGGAAGCGGTAAGGGCGTTGCCGTCCTTATCGGTCATGGCGATGGTACCGGCCTCAGCGGTCTCGGTATCGATGCCCTCCATACCGGTGAAGTTCTCGGCCTCCTTCTCGGAGACGATCACGGTAGTAGCGGAGAGACCACGGGTGGTGCCGTTGGGGATCTGGAGGTTGATCTGGGTGCCACCCATGGTGACGACCAGGCAACCGACGACGAAGACGCCCATGATGGAAGCGGCACGCGTGAAGGCCTGCATGTTGGCGGTCAGAGCGTCAATAGCGCTGGTGCCAAGCTTGTAGGACCAGTTCATGAGCCAGAAGCGAAGAGCGAACTGGACGACGTTGAAGATCACCAGGAAGATGATCGGTGCAGCGGCGTTGCCGTTGATGGCCATGTTGGAGGTGATGCCGGCCGTGATAGGCACGAGCGTCAGCCAGAACAGGGCGTCACCGATACCACCGAGCGGGCCCATTGCGGCGACGCGGACGGCGCGGATCGTGGGGATGTCAACCTTGTTCTGCTCGAGCGAAAGCACGATGCCCATAACAAAGGTGACAAGGAACGGGTGGGTGTTGAAGAACTCCAGGTTGTGGCTCATGGAAGCCGCGAGGTCGTTCTTGTTGGTGTGGATCTTCTCCAGACCGGGGATGATGGAGTAGAGCCAGCCAGCGGCCTGCATGCGCTCGTAGTTGAACGATGCCTGCAGGAAGCAGGAGCGCCAAGCCATCTTGTTGAGGGTCTTCTGGTCGAGCTGCGGAGCAGGAGTGAGATCCTCGTAGTGCTCCGGGATCACATACTCATTAGATGCCATCTTCGAAGTCACCTCCGTCAGAAACAGCTGCACCCTTCAGCTCGGTCTGCTGCTGGAAGTCCCAGAAAGCGATGCCGAAGCCGATGAGAGCGAGGATGAGCAGAGCAGGGGTTGCCAGCGAATCGTTGGCAACGGTGATGAGCGCGAGGCCAAAGCCCATGAGGAAGAAGCCCCACATATCGCGGTTCATCATAACCTTGAGCAGGACGGCGAAGCCGACGAAGCGCATCATGCCGCCTGCAGCGGACAGACCGGTCTGCAGCCAAGTCGGGATGGCGGAAGCGATGGTCTGACCAATGGTAGCGCCAGCGATGAAGAACAGGGTGACGACGACAGCGAAGATCAGGCCGAGCAGAGCCATGGCGAAGTAGTTCAGGCGCTCGATGCCCTTGGTGTCCGCGTTGTGAGCCATGTTATCGGCCGTGGACATAAGCGGGGACATAAGCGTGAAGACCAGGGTAACGCCGAGCTGGCCAAGCAGAGCGAACGGAATGGCGAGACCGACTGCCGCGTTGGGCTCGAGGCCCGTGGCGATAGCGAGAATGGCTGCCATGATGCCGCCGATGACGGCGTTAGGCGGCTGAGCGCCTCCGATCGGCATGTTGCCGATCGTCATGAGCTGATAGGTACCACCCACGAGAAGACCGGTGTTGAGGTCGCCAAGGATAAGACCGATGACGGCGCCGGTGACGATGGGCTGATAGAGAGACTCGAGGAAGTCAAACTGGTCGATTGCCGCGATGAACGTGACGACGAAGACCAGAGCGATCTGGATGATCGAGTATTCCATCTTGCTCCTCCTTTCAAAATGTATGTACGCACTTTGGATTTCACGTACAGAACGTCAGGGTTTCACTCCTGACAACGTGGATCACGAGGATTACGAGAAGAGCTTGCTCGTGTCCTCAACAGGCGTGCTCGGAACGCGCCTGATCTCCAACTCCACCCCCAATTCCTGCAGCTCTTTAAACGCAGCGACATCCTCGTCGTTAACTGCGACGGAGGTGGCGACTTGGCGCTTTCCTTCCGACATGTGCATGTTGCCGATGTTTACCTTCTTTATAGGCACACCGCCCTTGACGAGCGTAAGCACGTCTTCCGGTGTTTCGGCCACGATGAAGATCTTCTGGCGCGGGCTCGCCTTGCCAATGACGTCGATGGTCTTCTGCAGAGAGAAGAAACGCGTAGCGACGCCGGCGGGAGCGGCCATCTTCATGAGGTTCTGGCGCATGGTGTTGGACGCCACGTCGTCGTTGGCGACGAGGATGAGGTTGGAGCCCAGGGTGGAGTTCCACTGGGTGGCAACCTGACCATGAACCAGTCGGTTATCGATGCGGGTAAGAAGAATGTTGGGTTCTGCCATGTTGATCAGCTTCCTTTCGTTATTTGCTGACGACAGTTACTTGATCTCCTGAATCGCGTAACGCGAAACATCTACGACGGCTCCGGATCGGACTTTGATCTGGACCTTCTCGCCTTCGATGCCTTTGACGGTTCCGTAGATACCGCCGGCGAAAAGAACCTCTTGACCCGGCTTGAGCTCGGTGTGCAGCTCCTTGAAGTACTTCTGCTTCTTCTTCATGTTGATTTGCGACCAGATGGTGTAAATCAAGCCCATGATGACAAGCAGGCCTAAAAGGGCGACCGAGGAGCTCAGGACGTTGGCTCCGAAATCGGCCATTAGATGCCGTCCTCGTCGCCGAAGATATCCTCTTCGTCGGAGCCGGCAACGGATGCGACCGTCTGGGCGGTGATGCCCGTCTGGCCAACGGTCACGGCCTGCTCGCCAAGCTCGGCGAGCGTGGCGTTGCCGCGGAGGAACAGAAGCTCAATAACCATGGGAAGGTTGGTGCCGGTCAGAACCTCGACGTTGTCGACATCCTGGGCAATCATCATCGCCTGGTTGAACGGGGTGCCACCAAGCAGGTCGGTAAAGACGAGCACGCCATCGCACTCCTCGCGCATGGCGGTAATAGCGGCGCAGAGATCCTCACCGTAGGAAGCAGCCTGGTCGCCCTCAAAAGGAACGACGGTAAAAGCGGGCTGGTCGCCAGCAACCATAGCGATAGCGCTTGCGAGGCCGGGTGCGAACTGTCCATGACCGGTAAGAATAAAGCCAACCATTCAAATTTCCCTTCCGAAGGTGTGTACGATCTGAGTCCGATGATTTTCGGAAGCCAGCGGGCGCTCGCCCTTAAAGCTTCTTAGAAAGCGTACTTTGAAGACCAGTGGTTTCTAAACTGGTAGTAACCACGTGACGTGTTGTTGTCACTATATCACCCCAGAAGAGGTCGCTTTCGTTGATTCATACGGTAAAACGTTTTTGCACCGCTCACGGTGATAAATCGACCGTTTACCGGTCGTTAACACTTCTACCTGCGGTTTTGAAACCGTTCCGAAATGCTTTGGCAAAAGATCGGATCTTTTCCTGTGTCTAAACAACGCAGGGCGGCTAAAAAAAGCGTGTAGAAAAATTGCAGGTCATTGTGAAGATATGTGAATTGGTCTTTTTTACTTAATACCAGTTAGAACCAGTTTTGAGATTATCGGTGAACGGTAGTTTTCGACCGTTCACCGGTTACTTGCAATCGTTTGCAGTCGTTTTCCCAGATGAATTACTGTCTCTTATACACA
>USHF01000037.1 GCA_900554465.1 uncultured Collinsella sp. | reverse complement strand
GTGGGCTCGGAGATGTGTATAAGAGACAGGGGACCAGGATGCCCGAAGCGTCGCCCAGAACTTCGGAGACATTCTGCTCGTCGAGGCTCTCGCCGTCGACCAGCTGGACGTCCACATGGCGATCGTAGAAGACGCCCGCATGGTGCAGGGCCTCGATAACCGACAGGTACGCATCGGGCAGCTGCGTGTACTTGCCAACGACGGCAATCTTCACCTTGTCGGCGTGATGGTTGGCGTGATTCTGTTTGCGCAGGAACTCGTTCCACTCGCTCATGTCGCGCTCACGCGGGTCCAGACCCAGGCGCTCGCAAATGCGCAGGTCAAAGTCCTGCTCGGCAAGCAGCTGCGGAACATCGTAAATGCTCGCGCAGTCCTCGTTGGTAAAGACGCAATCGGTGTCGACGTCGCAGAAGCTTGCGATCTTCCCGCGGATAGCGTCATCGATATGGTGGTCGGAGCGCAACACGATAATATCGGGCTGGATGCCAAAGCTGCGGAGCTCCTTGACGGAATGCTGCGTGGGCTTGGTCTTGACCTCGTGGGCGGCGGCGATATAGGGAACGAGCGACACGTGGATGTAGCAGACGTTCTCGGGGCCGGCCTCCTTGCGGTACTGACGAATGGCCTCGACAAACGGTTGGGACTCGATGTCGCCGATCGTGCCGCCCAGCTCGGTGATGACTACATCGGAGCCGGTCTGCTCCTCGATGCGGCGGAACTTATCCTTAATGGCATTGGTGACGTGAGGAATCACCTGCACGGTACCGCCTAAAAAGTCACCGCGACGCTCGCGGGCGATCAGGCTCTTATAGATGGCACCAGTCGTAAAGTTGGAATCGCGGGTCAGGTTCTCGTCGATAAAGCGCTCGTAGTGGCCCAGGTCCAGATCGGACTCGTAGCCGTCCTCGGTCACAAAGACCTCGCCATGCTGGAACGGACTCATGGTGCCGGGGTCGACGTTCAGATACGGGTCGGCCTTTTGCATCGTTACCTTGTACCCGCGCGACTTGAGCAGACGGCCCAGCGAGGCCGCGGTAATACCCTTGCCCAGAGACGAAACCACGCCGCCGGTCACGAACACATGCTTGGTCATATTGAGTTACCTGCGCTTCCCGTAGAAGTTGTCCATACACATCTTACGGGTCTTCATTGTAATACTCGCGACGCACGCCGCATGCAATTTTTCTTACGCGCAATAGCATTTCTCCATCTTGAAACAAAACGCCGCCCGGTTTCCCAGGCGGCGTCGCTATGGCAAGGGTTACATGCTGCTATCGATCAGCAACCTCGTCCTCAAGCATTTCTTGAACGAGCATGCCGGTACGGACGCCCTCAAGATACCACTCACCACGTTCGGTGAGGCAAATGCCATTTGCAAGCTGACCGCCGTCGTCGCTATAACGCGAGACGACATCAATCATACCTTCGGAATCCAAGCGATCGATTGCGGCGCGGGCACGATACGGCGAAACCCCCACGCGCTCGGCAAGCGTTTTGCGCGAGAAACCATACGGCCCGCCATTGTCTTCGGTTTGCTGGTCGATCTCCATCAACACCAGCACCTCGACACGCTTCATATCGTTAACACTCGCACGACCCTTGCCCGCCATAGCAGCCTCCTCAAACCGAGCACGAGCATCTAACGCGCCGTGCGCGACCGACACACCTCACGATGGCAGATAATATCCATCATGCGGCATCCCGCTAAGGATGAAACAGTTACGGTTATTGTATACCGCTCAAATTGTTTCTAGGCAGGTAAACAGCTATTTTTTCGCCGAAATAGACGCTTTATTGATCAAAAAGCCGTACCGGGCGCTAACCCGATACGGCCAAAATGCAATGCAATTACCGCGGTGCTTCAAACTTAGCGATGGAAGAAACCGCGGCGCTCAAACTTGGGCTCGCAGCACACGTTGATGCCCAACTTGCGAAGTACCGTCTCGTCCGTCGGCGAGATAATCACGCTAAAGAAGGCATCGCAACCGCGCAGCTGCTCCAGGCCCGAAAGGACGCGAGCGGCCGTCTCACTCGTGGCCGAGGTGATCGACAGCGCCATAAGCGTCTCGTCGGTGTGGAGGCGCGGGTTTTTGCTGCCCAGGAAATGCGTCTTGAGCTTACTGATGGGCTCGATCGCCTCATCGCTAATGACCTCGAGCTCAAGGTCGACGCCCGAGACATGCTTGAGGGCGTTCATAATGAGCGAACTTGCGGCGCCCAGGCGCGTGGAGGTCTTACCGGTCACCACGGAGCCATCGGGCATGACCATGGCACCCACGGGACCACCCGTCAGCTGCTCCCTGGTGAGGGCCGCCGAGCGCGCCGGTGAGTAGTTCTTATCGATGCCGGCTTTCTTCATAATAATCTTGAGACGGTCGACTTGCTCATCGCCCACGCCGGTACGGCGCACATTTTCGACCGCGGTAAAGTAGCGGCGGACGATCTCCATCTTGGAAGCGTCGCGGCAGGCATCGTCATCGGTGATGGCAAAACCGACCATATTGACGCCCATGTCCGTAGGGCTCTGGTAGGGGCTCTTGCCCAGGATCTTTTCCATCAGGGCACGGACTACCGGGAAGGCCTCGACGTCGCGGTTGTAGTTGACCGTGGTCTTGTTGTAGGCCTCCAGGTGGAAGGAGTCGATGATGTTGGCGTCATCGAGGTCTGCCGTGGCGGCCTCGTAGGCAATATTGACCGGATGCGTCAGAGGAAGATTCCAGACCGGGAAGGTCTCAAACTTGGCATAGCCGGCGGCGGTACCGTGCTTATGCTCGTGATACAGCTGCGAGAGGCAAGTGGCGAGCTTGCCCGAGCCAGGGCCGGGCGCCGTCACGACAACGAGCGGACGCGTGGTCTCGACGAACTCGTTCTTGCCGTAGCCTTCGTCAGAAACGATCAGATCGACGTCGTGCGGATAGCCCTCAATGGGATAGTGCAGCTTGGCGGGAATGCCGAGTGCATTCAGACGATTGCGGAAGACGTCGGCAGCGGGCTGACCGGCATACTGCGTGATAACCACGGCCGCGACAGCAAAACCGTTGCCGCGGAACAGGTCGACCAGGCGCAAGACGTCCTCGTCATAGGTAATGCCAAGGTCACCACGAGCCTTGTTTTTCTCGATGTGGTTCGCGTTGATCGCGATGATAACCTCGACATCGTCGGCGATGCTTTTGAGCATGCGGAACTTGCTGTCCGGCTCAAAACCCGGTAGCACGCGGCTGGCATGATAGTCATCGAACAGCTTGCCGCCAAACTCCAAATACAGCTTGCCGCCAAACTGCGAGATGCGCTCCTTAATGTGAGCAGCCTGCAGCTCGATATACTTCGCGTTGTCGAAACCCTGGCGCATGTATGGCTCCCGTCCCGTTTCGTAAATTAAGTTCCTACGCGATTATAACGGAGCCTGCCCTCCCCGATGCCCAGGCCATCAACAGGCACCAACCAAACACGCCATCGATAAGTTGCGGTGAAATCGCTCCTGTTTAACCCCTCAAGACGGCCAAACGGGAACTATTCCACCGCAACTTCCCCTTTTGGCGCAAAGTAACCTGACCCCTTTGCACCAACAGCAGAAACGTCGCGGGCAGAGAACGGACAGCGAACAGACACCAGAGCGAGCAAGCCGCCCCCTGCGCCAACAATGGCAGCGCCGCAGGTTGAGCATAAGTCAGCGAAAGCCCACCAGAGCGAGCAAGGTGACGTGAAAGAGGAGGGCATAGGCCTTTTGGCCATGCCCGACGATTGAACGTCAGATTGCCGCTCTGGCGGGCTTGCAGCGTCGAGTGGTTCCGGCGTTTGGTAAAACGCCGGAACAACAATTATTCGACAGTAACGCTTTTCGCCAGGTTACGAGGTTGGTCGACGTCGCAGCCGCGCAGGATGGCGACCTCGCGGGCGAGCAGCTGCAGCGGGACGCTCGCCGTGATGGGGCTGAACACGTCGCGGACGGCCGGCACGCGGATGATGCAGTCGGCGATCTTGTTAATTTCCTCGTCGCCCTCGGTGGCAACGACGATAACCTTGGCACCGCGCGCCTTGCACTCCATAAGGTTCGACACGGTCTTGTCGTAGGTGGCGCTCTTGGTGGCCACGGCGATGACGGGGAAGCCCGGATCGATCAGTGCGATGGGGCCGTGCTTCATCTCGCCGGCGGCATATGCCTCGGCGTGCAGGTAGCTAACCTCCTTGAGCTTGAGCGCGCCCTCGTAGGAGATGGCAGCGCCCATACCGCGGCCCACGAACAGCGCCGACTGCGCGTCCTTGCACAGCAGGGCGGCCTCGTGCACGGCCTCGGTCTGCGTGTCCAAAATCCACTGGATCTGCTCGGCCGTATCGGAAAGCTCGCGGAACATCATGCGCGTCTGCTTGGTGGTCAGACGGTACTTGACCTGCGCCAGCAGCAGAGCCAAAAGCGTCAGGCTCACAACCTGACCGATGAAGCTCTTGGTCGAGGCGACCGCGATCTCCTTGTTGGCCTTGGTGTAGATGACGCCGTCGCTCTCGCGCGCCACCGGGCTGCCCACCACGTTGGTGATGCCAAAGACCTTGGCGCCCTTGATACGCGCGTCGCGAATGGCGGCGAGGGTATCGGCCGTCTCGCCCGACTGGGACACGGCAACGACGAGCGTCGTCGGCGTGATGATGGGGTTGCGATAGCGGAACTCGCTGGCGGCCTCAACCTCGGTGGGAATGCGAGCCCAGCCCTCGATAAGGTTCTTTGCGATGAGACCGGCGTGATAGCTGGTGCCGCAGGCGATCACGTAGACTCGGTCGATATCGTTGAGCTCTTCGAGGGACAGGCCCAGCTCGTCGATATCGAGCTCACCGGCGGGGGTCATGCGGCCAACCAGGGTATCGCGCACGACGCGAGGCTGCTCGTGGATTTCCTTGAGCATAAAGTCGGGATAACCGCCCTTTTCTGCCATGTCCAGATCCCAATCGATGTGGGTGACCTTGGGCTCGATGACATTACCGGCCTCGTCGGTGTACTCGACGCCTGCGGGCGTGAGCTTGGCAAACTGACCGTCCTCGAGCACCACGACATCGCGGGTGGCATCGATGAGCGCGATCACGTCGGAGGCAACGTAGGAGCCGGTCTCGCCCATGCCGACCACGATCGGGGAATCCTTACGGGCGACGGCGATTACGCCAGGCTCGTCGGCGCACACGGCGGCCAAGCCATAGGCGCCTACCACGTGGGTGCAAGCCTCGCGCACGGAAGCCATCAGGTCGTGCGTCTCGGCATAAGCCTCTTCGATCAGATGCGCGAAGACCTCGGTATCGGTCTCGCTCTTAAAGTGATGGCCGCGGCCCTCCAGCTCCTCGCGCAGCTCGGCGAAGTTCTCGATGATGCCGTTGTGGACGATGGCGATGCGACCGTCGCAGCTGGTGTGGGGATGGGCGTTAACGACGGAAGGCTTGCCGTGGGTGGCCCAACGGGTGTGACCGATACCGCAGGTTGCGTCGCTATCGATATTGGAAAGCTCGCTCTCCAGGCCCGCAACCTTGCCCACGCGGCGGATGACGTCGAGGTGTGCCGCGGCGCCCTCGCCCACCTCGAGCGCAACGCCCGAGGAATCATAGCCGCGGTACTCCATGCGCTTAAGGCCTGTGACCAGGATGTTCTTTGCAATATCAGAGCCGGTGTAGCCGACAATTCCGCACATAGGATAAATCCCTTCGTTCGCATGACTGCAAGACGTCCACGCACAGGGGGCGCTGAGACGTATAACGTTCGAGTATTGTACTCACGCAAGCGCAAGCTGATATACCAGAAGTGGTATCTCAACTTAGATACCACCCGATGCACACATGCCCAGCCGGTCCAAACCACCACAATGGGGACAGGCACCTTTGTGGTGGTTTTGGGCGTCGCGGCGGCCTATCCCGGCGAAAGATCTCGATCTGTAACATCTGGGCCGCAATAAGCCGGCTTAGTGTTACAGATCGAGACATTACGGTTCGGCCCCTGCGCTATGTCTCGATCTGTAACAGGTAGAGCCGGTTTTGCCGTCCAGATGTTACAGATCGAGACAATTGAAGGCCCGGGCAGCTCAAACCACCACAAAGGTGTCTGCCCCCTTCGTGGTGGTCGCGCTGACAACAGCGTTTCCCCAGATAAACCTGCCAAAATAAACCTGTCCCTAATTGGCAGGTTTTGACACCCTGGGGGCGGGCGATGCTACAATCGGACTTGTACTTGAAACGCATCAAAGGGGCCGCCATGGCAAAGGTAAAAATCAGCGACGTCGCGCGCGAGGCCGGGGTCTCGCTGGGCACGGTTTCCAACGCGCTCAACCACCCCGAAAAGCTGCGCCCCGAGACCCTCAAGCTCATCAACGAGACCATCAATCGCCTTGGCTACCTGCCCAACCAAAGCGCTCGCCAGCTGGCCGGCGGCACCACTAAGTCCTTTGGCCTTGTCCTCCCCCGTCTCGATCACGGCTTTTCGCTCCAAATCGCCAGCGGCGCCCATAACGAGGCCCGCAAGCACGGTTACGATCTGCTCATCGCCAACGCCGATAACGACGACATTCTCGAGGATCATTACCTGCGCTATTTTATGGGCACGCAGATGTCCGGCGTCATGGTTCAGCCCATGGCGTCCCCCGATTGGCACCCCGCCATGACCAAGATTCCCGTCCCCATCGTCCATCTGGACGTCCATTGTTCAGAACCCGGTTACTACGTGGCCGCCGACAACGAGGCACAGGGGCGCATTATCGCCGAGCTCGCCATCGCCCGCGGCGCACACCGCATCGTCGTTGTAGGCCGAGCGGCGTTTATGCAGCTCACCCTGCGCGTCCTTGGCATCCACAAGGCACTTGCCCTGCATCCCGATATCAAAATTGAGGTCATCGATGCCGGAGAGTGGAATACCGCAGCCGACGGCTACAGCATCGGTACCCAGATTGCCGAACGCCCTGCTGACGAGCGCCCCGATTTTGTCATCGGCCTGACCGACGTATTGGCCTCGGGCGTTATCTCGGCGCTGACCGACAAGGGCATTTCCGTCCCCGGCCAGATTCTTGTTGCCGGCTGCGATGGCAACCCGCTTGCCTGGAGCGGATCGGTCCCCCTCACCACGGTTGCACCGCCGGGCTACGAGATCGGCCGCAAGGGCGTGCAGCTGCTCATGGAACAAATCGAGGATAAACCTGCCGCCAAGACCAAACGAGTCCGCATCGGCTCCGCCGCGCGCACCGTCACCACGGTCACGGCCACCGAGGACATTAACCGTCAGGAGCTCGTGCGCCCCTTCTTGCTCGAGCGTGTGAGCACCCAAAAGGCCGAGCAGCAACCGACGGGCCCATCCGCGGCCCCAATAACCGACATCAACCTGGGCGCCTACTTGTAACAAAAAACGCCGCAACGGAAACAGCCCCGCTGCGGCGTTTTTTACTGGCCCCATGTGCCCTCCCCGTTTAGCCGGACCTGCAGCTACGGATATTTATGGAATGTAATCCATTTTTCATTAACTTTTTTGTTAAAATAGACTCAATTCCATATTTTTAGATATTTCCTATAAGTATTGATTTTGCTCCAGTTTTTTCTCGCCAAGAAAGGGGTTTCATGAATCTGATTGATCGCAAACAGTACCTCGACTGGCTCATTTCGTGGAAAGACTCGCACGTCATCAAGGTCGTTTCGGGCGTGCGAAGGTCCGGCAAATCAAAGCTATTTGAAATCTACCGCAGCTACCTGCGCGATCATGGAATCACAGGCGGCCAGGTTATATCCCTCAACTTTGAAGACCTGGAGTTCGAGTCGCTTACGTCGTATAGAGCACTCTACGACTACATTTCCGCCAGACTCGTCCCCGATAAGATGAACTACGTTTTTCTGGACGAGATACAGCACGTCGAGCATTTCGAAAAAGCCGTCGACAGTCTTTTTATCAAGGACAATGTCGACCTCTACATAACCGGTTCCAACGCTTATCTGCTCTCGAGCGAGCTGGCAACTTTGCTCTCCGGCCGCTACGTAGAGCTCAAGATGCTGCCCCTATCCTTTAAAGAGTTTTGCTCGGCAAAAACCAATGACGGAAAGGCTCCCGCGCAGTTGTTTGACGAGTACATCACCCGGGGCTCTTTTCCCTTTATCGCCGAGACGGGTATTCAGGGACCCCAGGCGCGCGATTATCTTATGAGCCTCTACGACACCATCGTCATACGCGACGTTATCGAACGCCTGAAGGTCTCGGACGTCCCGACCCTGCGCGATATCACCAAGTTCCTACTCCATAGCATTGGAAACCGGATCTCGATTAAAAAAATCTCCGACACGCTCTCGTCCAACGGCAACAAAACCGACCAGAAAACCGTAGCCAAGTACCTCAAAGGCTTAACAGACAGCCTTGTGCTGTACTATGCTCCGCGCTATAACGTGCGCGGTCGGCAGCTTCTTACAACAAACGGCAAATACTACGCCGTTGACCTTGGGCTTAGAGGCGCTCTTGTCAAAACCCAAAGCAGCGATATCGGTCATATCCTCGAAAATGTTGTCTATCTCGAGCTCCTACGCCGCGGATACGACGTCTACGTGGGCGATATCGACGGTGGGGAAATCGATTTTGTTGCCCTACGCTCAGACGAGACGGCCTATTTTCAGGTTTCAGCCACCACACTCGACGAAACCACCCTCAATCGAGAGTTGGCCCCCTTTAAAAAAGTCCGAGACAACTACCCCAAGACGCTTCTTACGCTCGACACGCTGTTTGCGAACGCGAACTACGAAGGAGTCCGCAAGCGCAACGTGATCGACTGGCTCCTGGAGTAACTTGTAGCGTCATAACCCTCCGCCAGCTCCTTACCAAGGCCGCAGCCCCAGTCGCTTAAAGCACAATGCCCCTCTTATCGGCCAAAACAGCAATCTTGGCGTGATAAAAGGGGCTGACTGCGTCAGCGCTTCCACGCAGGCGCCGTTGCCGTCACCGTCCCGCGGGATCGGGCGCGGGACATGGCGACTCGCGTACAAACGCTAGCGCACAGCCTTGACCGCCGCCGGCAGATCGAACAGCGTATCGAGCACGGCCTCGCAGCCATCCACCACGTCCTGCGGCAGCGGCACGATATCGGGAACGGCAAACACATGGCAGCTGGCCGTGATGCCCGAGACGCAGCCGTTGCGTGAGTCCTCGACCACGGCGCACTCCTCGGGGGCAAAGCCCGCGCGCTCGCAGGCGAGCAGGTACATCTCGGGATCGGGCTTGCCGTTCACGACGTCCTCGCCGCAGGTCACCGTCTCAAACTTGTCAAAGAGGCCGACCGTCTTGAGGTTGCGCTCGGCCGTAACGTGACGCGACGACGTCGCAAGGCCCACGTGATAGCCCGCAGCCAGCAGCTCGTCTAGGCACTCGGCGGCGCCGGCCTTAAGCTCCAGATCGGTCTTGACCATCTCGTCGCGAATCTCCCTATGGCGACGATAGATTGCCTCAGCGGTTTCGCAGCTGCCGTAATGCTCATCAAGGATCTCCATGACATCGGGCAGCGTGCGACCGATAAACTGATGGATCAGCGCATCATCAATCGCGAATCCCAGCTCGGCCGCGCCCGCCTTCCACGCCTTGATACCCAAACGCTCGGTATCGACCAGCGTTCCGTCCATGTCAAAAATAACGGCCTTGATCATATCGGTCCCCCATCGACTCTCGCTGTCGCATTGCCGCAACTCTACCGCATTTGGCAACTTGTATATAACGTATATACCATATTGCACTTTCGTTACATAGATAGAAGTCTTATGGCAAGTAACGCATTAGGATTATAGTTTTCGATCGAGTACTCAACGATAAGGATCGTTTCATGATTTTAGACACCACGGCACCCGCAGAGGAGCTTCAAGACAAGCTATCGGCGCTCGAACAGCTGCTTTTGGCATACGGGCGCGTGGCTATCGGGTTTTCCGGCGGCGTTGACAGCAGTTTTTTGGCCGCCGTATGCGCCCGCATCATGCCTACCAACACCCTCCTCGTCCATCTCACCACGCCGCTCATCGGCACGCCCGAGCAGGCTTCGTTTGAGCGGTCCGTTGACGGGCAGGCCAATGAAGGGCCGCATTTTAAGCTCCCCGTGCTCAATCTTTCGGTCGATCAGCTGCGGCTCCCCCAAGTAGCCTGCAACGATGCCGACCGCTGCTACCACTGCAAGCGCGCCGGCTTTACCGCCATCGTCAACCACGCCAAGTCGCTGGGCTTTCCCACCGTCATCGACGGCAGCAACGCAAGCGACCGCGGCGACTACCGCCCCGGCATGCGCGCCGCCCAGGAGCTCGGCGTGCGCTCGCCCCTCATTGAGGTCGGCTTTACCAAGGACGAAGAGCGCGAGCTGCTGCGCGCCTGGGGCTATCCCGTTTGGAACCTGCCGGCAGGAGCCTGCCTGGCCACGCGTGTCCCCACGGGCGAGGAGCTCACGCGCGAGAAGGTCGATGTAATCCGCGCCTGTGAGGACTACCTGCACGACCTTGGCCTGGACCAGGTCCGCGCACGCCTCGTCGGCGGCTGCATGCATATCGAGGCCGCGCCGGCAGACGTCGCCAAGATCGCCGCCCTCGGCAGGACCGCGGTCAACGACGAGGGCAAGGCCCCGCTTCCCGCCGCCATCGAATCTGCCCTGCGCAACCTAGGCTGCGGCCATATCTCCCCCGAGGTCACCCCCTACATCCATGGCAACATGAACCTTTAAGTTACGCCGTTTAACCTGCCAAAAAGGGACAGGTTTATTTTGGCAGGTTTTATCTGGGAAAACGGTCTGCGGCGTCTCCTGCTAGACTAGTAGATTCCCAACCGTCCATCCAGGAGCCCCCATGTTGCGCAAGTCCGCCTACAAGCAAGCACTTTCCATCGGCACCGCCGTGGTGCTGGGGTTTGCGCTGTTTACGGGATCGCTCGATGGGGCGCCCAAGTTGCTGTCGCCGCAAAGTGATGAGCAGGCGGCGGCTCTGGCCGAGAAGCAAAGCGAGAGCCCCAACCGCACCGACGACGAAGCAGACCTGGTTGCCCGGCTCGAATCGGGAACAGCGAGCTCCG